>PWVP01000133.1 GCA_003561815.1 Campylobacterota bacterium
ATCGCACTATCTTCACCCGGAATCACCGGCAACCAGCGATCGGCCTTGGCCGCTGTGGAGGAGTAGCGCGGATCGATCACGGTAATCTTGCCGCTGTCCCACATTGGACCCCACGCCTTAATCGCGGTCGGCACCATCCGGTTCATGGAGAGCGGATCGACCCCAAAGGAGAGCATATAGCGGGTATTGGGCAGATCGAAATCGTTGTACCCCCAAAACGCCTCGGTGTAGTAGGGGCCAAACTTCTCCCCCTCGGCACAGATGGAGCTGTGCGAGATGTTGTTCGGTGTACCGAAAATCTGCGGTAGCGCACTATAAAGCAGCCCGTGCATCCCGGTATAACGACCTCTAAAAACGATCGACTTATGGCTTTCGTTGTTTCTGCGCAGCTCGATCATCTTATCGGCCAGCATCCCGAGCGCCTCATCCCAGCTAATCGGTACAAACTTCGGATCTTCGTTGAGTCCTTTGCGCGGATTGGTGCGCTTCAGCGGTGTGGCGATACGATCGGCATCATACACCTGCTGGATCGCCAGATGGGGCCGTGGGCAGATTTTGCCCTGATTGCCCATACAGTGAGGATTTCCACGCACCTTAGTGACGCGTCCATCAATCACATACCCTTCGACCGAACACCAGCTCGTACACCCCTGACAGGCGGTGGGGATCCATTTGCCCAGCTCACCGCCGGGACCGCTCCTCTTTGCGTTGAGCAAAGAGACCGTACCGGTCGCCATCGCAGCACCGGCTGTGCCCGCCGCGGTGGTCTTTAGAAAATCTCTTCGGTTAATTCCCATGTTTTGCTCCTTATATCTTAGAGGTAGGGTACTTGGGCCAGATAGACCACGATGTACTTCAACGCGAAGCCGCCCACCAGCACTGAAGCCGCCAGCAGCAACGACGGCTGCGCAGAGAGCTCCCGATCCTTTTTCATCAGGGCCATCACAAGCAGCACCACCGGCACCACGATGCCCAGGCCCCAGGCCAGCGCATAGAAGGCGAAGGCGTAGTTCGCTCTTAGGTAGGCCAACGCTTCGCCCGCGGCCAGGCCGCTGGTGCCTAAGCCCAGCATCCAAGCGTAGATAGAGACCGCCGTCAGGACCACCAGAATCATCATCACACCCGCGACATTGAAGGTGTAGCTATTGCTGCTTGAGGTCACGACATCTCCGCCACTTTTAAGCAGAGCGAGTGCCCACGCCACAGCTACGCCGGTTGCCAGCGAAGAGAGGAGGAACATCATAATCACAGCCCCGTTCCAAACCGGCAGACCCATGCCCGCCAAAAGCGCACCATGATAAGCGCCAGTCAACAAAGAGAGCACACCACCGGCGATAAAGAGGATCTTATTGAGACCACCACACGCCTCCCCGTCGTAACAGGTCAGTGCCCGCCACGCGGCAATCAGCATCACCGGCACCAGCACACTCTGAAGCAGAATGCCCACCCCCATCACCGAGGAGAGATTCACACTAAAGATAGCTGTAACCGCCCGCATGGGTTGACCCAGTTTAGCCATCAGGAAGATTAAGCCGACAATCACCAGCACCGGTGCGATCACCAGCGCCGTCTGGACGACCTTTTTGTAGCGTTCTGCGTTGAGGTAGTACAGCAGTACACCAAACAGAAAAGCGCCAATGCCAATTCCGCCCAAGTAGAGATCCAGCACCACACGCCAGTCCCAAAGCACCATACTTTGCATCACAGCGACTCCTTTTGGAAAAGATAAAAAACACACTTTACATTGTAGTCATTAGCATGGTTGCGGGGCGTGGTTAATAAGGGAAAATCGAAGGGAAGGGACGATGAAGTTTTGACCGAAGCCGGTCAATAATCGACCAGCCGGAGGGGTCCGGCCGGCGTTTGTTAGCGAAGCAGAAGTAGCGGTTTGTCGGATTGGGCGATCATTTTAGCGGTAAAGCTACCGAAAATCGCATCCCGTAATCGGTTGTGACTAAAGGCCCCCATCACGGTCAGATCGATACCGTTCGCCTGCCGGTAGGCCAGCAATGCGGCGACCGGTTCACCGCTGATGGCCGTACAGGAGTAGGCCACACCGCTGCCCTCAAGCACTTTGCGCGCGCTTTCGAGCATTTTTTCAGCTGCGGACTCATCCTTATAGACATAGACCACCTCACAGACAAGGGTTTTAAAAAGCGGGCTTTGGGCTATCATCTGCAGCGCTTTTTGGGCGCTGGGCGTCCCGTCGTAAGCGAGCATCACCTTTTGGGGTTTTTTGAAGGGGCCGTTGACCAATAAAATCGGCTTATGCAGCGATCGGATAATCGCCTGCACCTGCGCACCGATCTTAAGATCGCCGTGGCTATCTTCCCCCCGCTGGCCGATCAGCAGCACACGGATCGCCGGTTCCAGCTCCAGCAGATTTTCATAGAGTTCGCCGTGGCGCTGGAGTATCTCAGGCTCCAGCGTGTGCGCCTGCGCGTGCGCTTTGGCCTGCATCAGCGCCTCTTTACCTTTGGCCATCTGCGCCCTGCCCTCTTCATGATCTTCACTACTGAGTGTTTCCAGCAGCTCATCGCGGGTGCCTAGTCCGATGTGGCCGGTCATATCGGTTTTGGCCTCTTTTTTGTGGTGCTCGACGGTGTTGAGCAGGAGCAGGGGTTTGTCGATGCTCGCGGCGATCCACGCGGCGTATTGGGCCACCGCGCCACTAAGATCCGATCCGTCGATGCAGGCGAGCACGGTGCTATTAGCCTCTCTCATCAGTGTCCTCCTAAAACGCGTTGTATCTCTTCGGGCTTATCGTGCACCCCGAAGCGATCGATGATGGTCTGACTCGCCTCGTTTTGGCCGATGAGCTCCACCTCGGTCCCCTCGCGGCGGAACTTGAGTACGGTTTTATCCAGCGCGTGAACGGCGGAAACATCCCAAAAGTGCGCTCGGCTTAAGTCGATCACCACCTTATCCACCACCTCCTTAAAGTCGAAAAATGCCACAAAGCGATCAGCGGAGTTAAAAAACACCTGCCCCACCACGCGGTAGGTGCGGGTAGAGGTGGCCTCATCCAGCGCCTTCTCGACATACATAAAGTGGCTGATTTTATTGGCAAAAAAGAGCGAGGCGAGCAGCACGCCGGTGAGTACACCATAGGCGAGGTTATGGGTATAGACCACCACCGCCACCGTGGCCAGTACGACGATATTGGTCGAAAGCGGCAGGGTGTGCATGGCTTTAGCGTAGCTCCAATCAAAGGTACCAATGGAGACCATAATCATCACCGCCACCAGCGCCGCCATCGGGATCACCGAGAGATAGTCACTCAAAAAGACCACCATGATGAGCAAAAACACCCCCGCCACCAATGATGAAAGCCGTCCGCGACCGCCGGATTTGACATTGATAATCGACTGGCCGATCATCGCACAACCGGCCATGCCGCCGAGCAGACCCGAACCGATGTTGGCAACCCCTTGGCCTTTGCACTCGCGGTGTTTATCGCTTTTTGTATCGGTCAGATCATCTACGATCGTTGCGGTCATCAAAGACTCCAGCAGACCCACGATCGCCAGTGCCAGCGCGTAGGGGAAGATGATCTGCAGCGTCTCGAAATTAAGCGGCACATCGGGCCAGAGGAAGATGGGCAGCGTATCGGGTAGCTCGCCCATATCCCCTACGGTGCGCACATCGATCCCAAAAGCCACCACCACAACCGTCAGGAAAACAATCGTCACCAGCGGCGAAGGGAGCAGCTTGCCCACCCTGGGCAGATAGGGGAAAAGATAGATAATCCCCAGCCCCGCAGCGGTCAGCGCATAGACATGCCAGGTGACATTGGTCAGCTCGGGCAATTGGGCCATAAAGATCAAAATCGCCAGCGCATTCACAAAGCCGATCACCACCGCCCGGGCCACAAAGCTCATCAGGTAAGCCACCTTCAGATAGCCCAGCACAATCTGGATAATCCCGGTGAGGATGGTCGCGGCGAGCAGATACTCCAGACCGTGGTTGGCCACCAGCGTGACCATCAAAAGCGCCATCGCCCCCGTCGCGGCGCTGATCATCCCCGGACGACCCCCCACGAAAGCGATAATCACCGCGATACAAAAGGAGGCATAGAGCCCCACCTTCGGGTCCACCCCGGCGATAATCGAAAAGGCGATCGCTTCAGGAATCAGCGCGAGCGCCACCACCAGACCGGCAAGCACATCGCCGCGCACATTGCCAAACCAATCTTTTTTTGTCGAACGAAGTAACACTATTTAGTCCTTTAGAGTTTTTAAGGTTGTTTTAGTAGGGTCTATTGAAGGTTGGCTATAGAAGCATTAAACTCACATCGAAGCGGTTTCCTTGGGTAAAATCGAAGTGCGAATTCTACCCAAGGAGCGATGAGAGGGTGGTTAAAAAATAAGCGTTGTTTTCGCGATCAAGCGAGCGGACGGTTCTGCAGCCGTGCTTCGGTTTTATCGATCTGTGCGCCCAGCGACTGCAAAGCGCTGCGCAGCCCCTCTTCGATCACCGGGTGATAAAAGTGGAGCTTGAGTAGATCAAAAACGGTGAGATTCTGCTCGATCGCCCAGGCGATCAGATGGGCCATGTGTTCCGCCTGTGGCGCACACGCCTGCATCCCTAGAATCCGGCCACTCTGCAAATCGCCATAGACCCGCAGCAGCCCGTAATCCTCATGCTGCAC
>PWVP01000232.1 GCA_003561815.1 Campylobacterota bacterium
ACTTCCATCTGAAAGCACGGCACGGGAGCAAAGCCCCCGAGCCTACGCTGACACTTAGGCTGTTTTAGTTTGGAGGGCATGTGTCCCTGGTGGGCGCCGCGGGCTTCAAACCCGTTGTCGGGGCCAGTGCTGGTTTCCGAGGGAGGTTCGATTCCTCCGCCTTCCCGCCAAATCCCCTCTCGCTAGCCCCGCTTCGCGGGCAGAAAAGTGAGCGCGGTAATGGGGTTTTGATACCCGTCGCTTCGCTTATACTCACGATACCCCTCCGAGATCGCCGATGCGGCGATGTAGTCGCACCCCTCATAGTGGCAGAGCCCGGCGGGCACACCCACCCTTTCGCGCAGCGCATCGGGCAGCCGATCGCCCGGCTTGATGGCCGAGTGGGTAGAGGCTATCACCCGATCGTGTCCATCCACAAACAGATTAAAGGCACCCGCCACCGCGCCACCGTGATCCTGGGGTAGCATATCGGTCAAAATCGCCTCAAACTGCGGCTGCGAATCAAACACAATCCCGATCCCCCCAACCGAAGCGTCCCCCTCCGGCGAGAGCACCGTCGCGTGGTAGATATAGGTGGGGCGGCTATCATAGAGTGGCGAAGGGGCGAAGTCGCTGACGAAATAGTGCTGGGTGTTTCGGTTGGCCAGCGCTTTTTGGGTGCAGTTATCGCGCACATCCTGCCCGATTAGATGGGCCGACTCCGGCGAAGAGACCGCACAGATTCTCCCCTCTTTATCGTAGAGATAGAGCAGTGTATAGACGGTGTACAGGGAGTTGATATAGGCCAGAATCTCCCCCATCTGCTTCTGATCAGCCTCTTGAAGCGCACCCTGCGCCAGGCTCTTTCGAAAGTGGGTGCTCAGTGCCCACCAGCGGCAGTCGTTGGCCCGCTCATAGAGGTTGCGATCCATAATCTCCACCGCCAGTCGGCTCAAAAGCGCCACATCCCCCAGAAGCGAAGAGATCACCGTCTGCTCCAGATTGCCCAGCGAGTCGATAAAGATCTGCTGGGTCTGCTCCCCGATGGCACGGATGTTCTCCAGAACCGGATTGAGCGAGTAGGTGCGGGTTTTAGAGGCGATCAGCTCACCGTTGATCACCACATCGCCGAGATCTTCGGTGATCTCCTCAGCCTGGGAGACAATCTCGCGCAGACTCTCCGGCAGCAGCGAGACCGTGCGGCTCTCCTGGCTTTTAGCGGCAGAAGAGGAGGTGCGATCAAGTGCAATAAGCGCCACCCCCTGCCACGGCTGACCGTAGAACCCCTCATACCCTTTGGTCTTCACGCCCACCGCCAGATAGGCGCGCTTAGCAAGGATCACGATCCGGTACGGCTCGGATAGGGGCAGCGCACTCCCCACCGGCAGCCGCGCCGTATCGCTGCTGGAGATCACACGGTTTTTAGCATCGGTCAGGGCCAGAATACCGCCCAGATCTTTTGCCAGCGTCCGGTAGATCTGCGCCATCTCCGCCTCGAAGTCAAAGTCAAGCACCAGCACACCGACAGCCTGATCGCCAGAGTGCATACGACTCAGGTAGAAAAGCTCCGCCCCCTGCGCTTCGGAGCGAAAGATCTCCTGATACGGCTCTTTCTGGGGAAGCTGTTCAGATCGAAAATGCGCACCTCGGGTCGTGAGGCTGACCCTCTCTTTGCCCTCCGGGCTGAGGAGTTTGATGTTGCGGTAGACGGTGTACTTTCGCACATACTCCTCAAGCCGCCGCTTCACCTGCTCAATCTCTGCGCCATCAGGGTGGGCCAAAAACGCCACAAGATCCTCATCGGTAGCTAGAAAGCCCACATCGGCTGTCCGCTCAAAGAGGTTTCGAATCAGGGTGTCGATCACCGCCTGGGCACGGGAGGTGGCCTCCAGCGCAGCGCTTTTGATACTCTCCTCCACCAGACACCCGATCAGCCGCTCCTGGAGACTCCCAAACCGGCGGTGGGTCTCCTCCATAAACTCAAAGAGTGTCGAAGCCTGCTCTAAAGAGCTGATCTTGCCCGTGAGGGTCGTGCGTGAGAGCAGCTTGTTCTGGGCCATGAAAGCGCTCTGATAGCGCTCGATCGAGGGCAGCGCGCCAATCAGCCCCCGCTCTCCTTCTAGTATCTGCATAGCTTTCCCCTTTTTTACCCCGCTCCTATTTATATCATAGGGCTTTTGGTCATGACAAGGTGCCCAAATTTT
This sequence comes from Campylobacterota bacterium, assembly GCA_003561815.1. Taxonomy (GTDB): domain Bacteria; phylum Campylobacterota; class Campylobacteria; order Campylobacterales; family SZUA-545; genus CSSED11-302. Next base: position 2,184 of record PWVP01000232.1, read on the forward strand.
CACCAAAGGCTATCAGCCGATCGCCCATGCAGATACACCCCCGTATCGGCAGAAAGAGCTTCTCTGCCTTTACAAACCGCTTGCCGATGCTGGCATGGCAGGGATGAGGCGGGCAAATTTATCGATATGGCGGACTGGCGGCTTTCTAAAATACGGGTGCAGGGCATAAACTCCTTTAAATTATGGGAGTATGTTGCCATGATTTAAGACTATTCGCCCAGCATATTCACAATCAGATTAATCACCGTCTCTTTTTGTTTCGGATCGCTTTTGGCGGTCATGAGCGCCAGCGCGACCAGGGCGTTGTCGTTTATCTTTAGCTCTCCATTTGGCTTGTGGAGCATCCGGTTTTTAGAGAGAAAGAGGATAAACAAAAACGCCCCGATGCGCTTGTTTCCATCGTTAAACGGGTGGCCTTTGATAATGTAATAGAGCAGATTGGCTGCTTTTTCTTCTACGGTGGGCAGCAGCTCTGTGCCGCCAAAGGTCTGGTAGATGTTGCGGATGATACCGTTAAACTCCCCGGCCTTTTCGTTGCCAAAAAGCGCCGTCGCTTCGCCTTTGGCGATCAGCTCTTGTTTAAGCTGGGCGATCGCCGCTTTGGCTTCGTCAAAATCCAGAATAAACCGCTGCTCTTTTTGGCCCTCCCTATTCTCCAGCGCATCTTCGTCGTAGCCTTGCAGCAGTGTCCAGGTCCGCGAATAGCGCACGATCACATCCAAAAGCCCTTTGGCTTCGGTTAGCGCTAAATCGCTGCCCTCGATCGTGCTTTTGAGCAGATCGATCGCCTGGCTTAACTCCTCTAGCCCCTTTTCCCGGAGGCGCTTTTGGTTGACACTGTAGCCTTTGATCAGATGCTCTTTGAGCACGCGGGTGGCCCAGATACGAAAGGCGGTGGCGCGCTTGGAGTTGACACGATAGCCTAGCGAAAGGATCATGTCGAGGTTGTAGAACTCGACTTGGTAGGTTTTGCCATCACTGGCAGTTGTTGCATTTTTTGCAACAACTGATTTTTCATCTAGCTCACCCTCTTTGAAGATATTGCGAATATGCCTTGAAATAACGGACTTATCCCGATCAAACAGATCGCACAACTGCTTCTGGCTCAGCCAAACGCTCTCCCGATCCAGCGAAACATCCAAAGCGATCTGTCCGCTGGAATCTTCATAGATAACGACGGTTCCGGTGTTTTCTGTCATAGCAATACTCCAATCAGCTAGATATTCCTCTTTTTTCTCCGCAGGACCACGATAAAGCCACCGATCTCGGAATCACGCCTAAAGGCATTTGAGCGTTCAATCGTCCGCACTCAGATCGGCCATTAGATCATCGATATTCTCAAAGGGTTTTCCTTGGCCGCTAGCTAGCTCATCCGATGCTACCTGCGTCGTGGCATTTGGCGTTCGGATCTCAAAGGGTAAACGCTTCTCATCGGCAATGCGTAACATCAATAAGCGGATCGCATCGGAAACGGTAAGCCCCATCGAATCCAGTACCTTACGGGCACGCTCCTTGGTCTCTGTGTCGATCCGGGCACGGATATAGGTGTCGGCTGTGGCCATATTTTAGTCCTTGAAGCTATTTTTTAATTGTAGCCTCATTGTGACTACAAATCAATCTCAGTCCTAGGATTCCTGAGGAGGCAGACTCTTAGTGCTGCCCCATCGTCAATCTCCTCTTCTTGCCCAGGCCAGGACTTTGGCAGGAAGCTGGTGCTCCAGCTCCCAAATAAATGAGATTGGTTTTGAGCCCTCATGGCGCCTGTACCGCAAAGGCCCCGCAAAAAAATAAGGGGCAGTTAGGCCGTTGGCTAACTTTTTTCTTTCTCGAATAAAAAGTAACGGGGTATAGCCCTGGTCTTCATGCGCTATGTAGCGCTGCCCAACGGATGATGTTTCGCTGGTTTGCGACTGGCTTTGCCAATGAAAAAGCCGATCGGTAATCGCATAATCTTCATACATGGTGGTCGGAGAGAAGTCGCTTTCGCTCTTCTCGATATCCGCAAAGAAGCAGTCCACTTTTCTCTCCGACACATGAAGCACCCCCTCACGGGAGGAGAAGGGCGCTTCGAAGCTGCCTTTACCTAAGGCGAGTAACACTTGCTCTCTTGTGTAGTGGGCATGAAGACACAAGATCCCGCTCGGTGAAAAATACTGTTTTGGCAAAGGTGTTTGATGAGAGCAGAGCCAATCAAACAGGTCGCCAAGATCCTCCATCAGCCCGGGATGGCTGCGAAGAAAATGGTGTGCCTGCAGAAGTTCTCCTTCGCCGGGCCTGCGTCTACCCCACAGGGCTGTATGAATCAACGCTAAGACACTCGTTGAGCATTCTCCATCTGCAACTACTGCCCGACGAAATTCCTCAATCAGCGAGGGATCGTCCAGCAGTAGCAGGCGTCGAAAACCTTTGGCAAGATCGGGTAGCCAATCCCCCAGCACAGGCTCTTTTCCTTTCGCTTTCTCCA
>PWVP01000005.1 GCA_003561815.1 Campylobacterota bacterium
CGCTAGCTGGCCGAAGGTGACGACATCTTTTCTCCGCTTTTTCTCTAGGGCGGTGGGCAGCTCACCGTGTCTGAGCATGTTTAATGCCTCCAGCCGCTTCTGGTGTGCATACTGGGCGGTCACGCCTTCGGCTTTGGAGCCGACTTTGACACGGCTGAGCTTGCCATCGATCTTGATCAGATAGTAATAGCTCTCGCTGCCATCTTTAGCGACATAAATCTGAACCCCCGTAAAACGGGTCTTTTTCCATTGGCTTTTGGCTTGTTTCATTGAAATCTCTTTGCAACCTAAAATGATTTTAGGAGGAGATTTCTGATTGTATCTGATTTTTTAGAAATAGGCAACAAACCCTTTCTGGCAGATGGTTTGATAGCATTTGATTGTGTTTGATTGCAGGTGATAAAACGGCCCTAGAAGAGTTCGAATCCCTCCCTGTCCGCCACCTCTTTCAGCATCTACCCTAAACCCCTTCTGGACACAAACTTTCGAGATCGGTTAAAGCCACGAGTCGGTAGACTTGAGTTAAACCAAACCAAGGAGCTGTTATGGCTTTCACTCTGCCCGATCTTCCCTATGATAAAAAGGCGCTTGAGCCGGTGATTTCGGAGGTGACGCTGGATTATCACCACGGCAAGCACCACGCCACCTATGTGAATAATCTCAACAACCTCATCGCAGGCACGCCCGATGAGAGTAGAACGCTTGGCGAGATTATCCAGAGTAGCTCAGGTGGGCTCTTTAACAACGCCGCGCAGGTGTTTAATCACACCTTCTACTGGCACTCGATGAGCCCGCAAAAGTGCGAGCCCTCAGCGGCACTGAAAGCGGCGATCGAGAGTGCGTTTGGCTCGGTGGAGGCATTTAAGGAGCAGTTTTCAACGGCGGCTGCGAAGCAGTTTGGCTCCGGCTGGGCTTGGCTGGTCAAGGACGCTGGCGGCAAGCTCAGCATCGAGACGACAAGCAATGCCGACACCCCGGTAGCCCACGGTCGCCAGCCGATTTTGACCTGTGATGTCTGGGAGCACGCCTACTATCTGGACTACCAAAACGCCCGGCCAAAGTATCTGGAAAACTTCTGGAAAGTGGCCAACTGGGCCTTTGCCAGCGAACAGTTCGACGCTGACAAGACCCCGTTTTTAACCTAGTATCGGTAATGCAGAGCCGCATAGAGCGTGCGGCCTGGCTCCGCTAAGACGCTGCCCGGGTCTGAAGGGTTCACCGGATCGGGGCTGTAGGCGTTATAGAGCGCATAGTGTTCATCGGTCAGGTTCTCGATACCCGCCTGTAGCAGCCATCCTTTGGCGATGCGAAACTCGCCGCGAAGCGACACACTCTGCCAGCTATCCAGCTTCGTTTCGCCTACGCCGGTATCCACATCGGACTGCTTGGCGCTCGCATCGAGTTCGAGTGAGGCTTTCCACCGATCGGCCTGATAAAGCGCGTGCAATCCGCCGCGCAAGGGGGGCATTCCGGCCAGATTGCGCGATCCGTTTTCGCTGCTTTTCTTTCGCCCCTGCTGCCAGGCGGCCATCATCTTCAGGGTGATCGCCTCATCGAGCCGGTAGGCGGCTTGCAGATCCAGGCCCATCATGGTGGCGTCGATATTGGTGTAGGTTTTATTGTTGGCATCGACACCCACCTCATAAACATACTCATCCAGCTGGGCATAAAAGAGGGTGGAACTCAGACTCAAATCGGCACTTTTGTGTTCCAGGCTGAGGTCGAGCTGGGAGTTGCGCGGGCTGTTGAGGTCGGGGTTGCCCTGGGTGCCCATCGGCATCGTCCCTGGCCCATTGGCCTGCTGTATATAGGCCTCATCGGGGGCAACGGCGCGCTGGGCGGTGCCTAAAGCGGCGATAAAGCGCCACTCGTCGCTGAGTTTTTGGGTGCGTTTGAGATAAGCCCCAAAGAGGGTGTCGTTTGACGAAGCGCTGTAGTCCAGCCCGGCCCCCTCGATCATGTTGGTGGTATTGGCGTTGCTATCTTCGATCTTGACACTATCGACCCGCACCCCGATCTCCAGATTGCAGTCTGCTTTGATCGGCAGGTGGGCGACACCGTAAAGACCGGTGATGGTGGTTTCGGTGTCGATCATCTGTCCGTTGTTGCGCAACCCCCTCTCATCGTTCCAGTACCGGGCGACATCCCATGTCCGTTTGCTCATCTGGGCACCCAGTTCGAAGTGGCGATCGCCTGCGCTAAACTCCTTAGAGGCCAAAACCCCCGAAACCACGCTATCACCCTTGGCATCAGTTTTCATATTATCGGCAGTAGTGCGGAAGGTGTGATTATCCATCACATGATCGACACTGTTTTGATAGAGGCGCACCTTTAGCCCCTCGAGCGCCCCTTCGCGCCCTTCGAAACTGGCAGCGATCTGGGTGGTCTCAGTCATCGTCTCATCCATCCTCCGAGTGGGAAACAGCGCGTGATCGGTATCGATGCGATCAAGCTCGATCGTGGTGGTAAAACTTTCAGCCCGGAAGCCCGCCTGAATGGAGGCGGCCTGTTTTTCGTAGAGTTTTTTACCGGTGATACCGCTTTGGTAGTTGGCCGCCGCGTCGGTGAGGGGGTTGCCTTTGCCATCTTTATAGACCCCTGATTCGTGGTGCGTGATGGCAGCGGCGATACCGAAGCGCTCATTGCCCTCGCCAGCATAGATCTCCAGATCGCGCCGATCGAAGCTGGCCACGCCCGCTTTGGCCTCCAGAGTGCGCCCATCGGGCAGCGGCTTGTGTTTGACCTCCGCACCGCCACCCATCGCGCCGAGTTGGCGGACATTGTAGGGGCCTTTGGTGGTTTCGATCTGGTCAATCCTGGCGGCGTTGAGATGGCTCAGCGGCGGATCCATCCGCCCTGGGCAGGCACCATGCGTCATCGCGCCCTCGGCGGTGATGGCCAGATCTTCGCGCCCGAGCCCCCGGATGGTGATCTCCTGGGGCTTGCCGGTGGTGCGGCGCATATCGATCGCGGCATCTGAGGCGGCCAGATCGCTCGCCGCCTCGCTGCTGTAGCCGCTCTCGGCCCGATCGGTGATGGTGACACCCGGTAGTGTGGTATCGGCCCCATAGAGTAGTGAGGCCATCGCTATGGAAAGTGAAGCAACCCGTTTCATACAATCCTCCTAAAGTGAGTCGGCGATACTTTAGGAGGGGAGTGTTAAGTTTTTGTTAATTGAGTGTTAATTTTGTGTTAAGTGGGTTTAGTACTGCTCTTGGGCGCTGGGGAAGTCACCCTTCTGGACATCTTCGGCGAAGCGGGCGGCGTTTTCACGCACCAGTGCGGCTCCCTCCAGATAGCGGCGGACAAATTTGGGTTTAAACCCCTCAAAGAGCCCGAGTAGATCCGACCAGACCAGCACCTGTCCATCCGTATCGGCTCCCGCCCCGATGCCGATGGTGGGGATGCTGACCGCTTCGGTGATCGCTTTGGCCGCTTGCGCCTTGACCCCTTCGATCACGATCGCAAAGGCCCCCGCCGCTTCGATCGCTTTCGCATCGGCGATAAGGCGATCGACATCACCGATCTCTTTGCCTTTGATCTTAAAGCCCCCCTCTGCGCGGACAAACTGTGGCAGCAGGCCGATATGCCCCATCACGGCGATACCGTTTTGGCACAAGTGGCGCACCAGATCGGCCTTTTCGCGGCCGCCTTCGATCTTGATGGCGCTGGCACTGCTTTCGCGGTAGACCCGCACGGCGTTTTGCAGCGCCGCTTCGCCATCAGGGTAGCTGCCAAAGGGCATATCCATCACCACGAAACTCTCCGGCGCACCCCGGCAGACCGCTTTGGTGTGATAAAGCATCTCCTCCATCCCCACCGCGAGTGTGTCGGCGTGGCCGCCGAAGCTGTTAGCCAGGCTATCGCCCACGAGCAAAATATCGGCACTCTCGCTTAGAAGCCGGGCAAAAAGCGCATCATAGGCGGTGATCATGACCAGCTTTTTCTGGCCTTTGGCGGCTTTGATCTGCGTTAGGGTCATCTTCGGCATCACGCCTCCTTGGGTTTGTGGACGCTATTTTAGCCAACGGCGCTCTGTGTGTCTACCCGCCGCATCAGACGGTGCAGGGTGCGATCGAGTGCTGAAGCAAAGGCGTGGGCATCTTTAGGGCCGAAGGGGGCGGGGCCTTTTGTCATCTCGCCGCTTTCGCGGATCGCGTCCATCAGGTTTCGCATGGCTAGAAGCTGCCGGATATTGGCATCGCTAAAGAGTTCGCCACGGTGATCGAGCGCCAGAGCGCCCAGTGCGATCACCCGACTCGCTAGCGGAATATCCGCCGTGACCACCAAATCGCCCGCCGTGACCCGATCGACGATGGCGTGATCGGCCTCATCAGCCCCGAGATCCACGACTAGGTAGGTGATACGATCTGACGCGCCTAGGGTGATGGGTTTTTTGGAGATGACGATCGCCTCTAGTGCGAGGCGATCGATGGCGCGGATGAGGATCGGTTTGAGGCGGTTGGGCAGCGCGTCGCCGTCGATATGGAGGGTCATGATGCGCTCGCAAACACTTTGAGCACACTACTACCCGCTTTGTGACTGTAGGTGTCGTTGACCCTGTCAATACCAAA
>PWVP01000007.1 GCA_003561815.1 Campylobacterota bacterium
CCAAACACCGCCTAAGCCCCACCGATGTGGCCGCCGCCATCCGCGAACAAAACGCCCAGTACGCCCCTGGACAGCTCGGCCAGGAGCCCACCACCGAAGGGGGAACTCTCTACACCTACACCCTCCAGGCCGCCGGACGGCTTAGTAGCCCCGAAGCGTTTGGCAACATCGTCCTGCGCAGCGACGATCGCGGCACTTTTTTACGGCTAAAGGAGGTGGCCACCATCGAACTGGGGGCGCGCAACTACGCCTTTAGCGGCACCATGAACAAAGAGCCCACGGTGCCGATCGGCATCTTTTTACAGCCGGATGCGAACGCACTGGCCACCGCCCAGGCGGTGAGCGAAACCCTGGCGTCTGTGGCCCACCGACTGCCCGATGGGATCGAGTACACCCTCCCCTATGACACCACCGAGTTTGTCCGCATCTCGGTGGGCGAAGTGGTCAAAACCTTCCTGACCGCCCTTTTGCTGGTTTCGGGGATTATCTTTCTCTTTTTGCAGAACCTGCGAGCGACACTGATCCCGGTTCTGGCGATTCCGGTGGCGATTATCGGCACCTTTGCCGGCCTTTACGCCCTGGGTTTTTCGATCAACCTGCTCACCCTCTTTGGGCTGGTGCTCGCCATCGGGATTGTGGTGGACGATGCGATTATCGTGATCGAGAATGTCGAGCGCAACCTCCGCACCAGGCAGCTGGCGGTGCGCGAAGCGACCATCAAAGCGATGGGGGAGGTGACTTCGCCCATTATCGCCAATGTCCTGGTGCTTACGGCGGTCTTTGTGCCGGTGGCGATGATGGGGGGCTTTACCGGGGAGATGTACCGGCAGTTTGCCGTCGCGATCGCCGTATCGGCGGCCATCTCCGGCCTGGTGGCACTCACCCTCACCCCGGCACTCTGCGCACTGCTGCTAAAGGAGCGCATCGGCGAGCCCATCTGGCCGCTTCGGATCTTTAATGCTCTTTTCGATCGGATTATCGGCGGCTTTAGCGCCGGGGTGCGCCAGGTGCTCCGCCACGGGGTGATCGCACTGGGGCTGATGGGGGTGATGCTCTATGTCACCTTCGAGCTCTTTGGGCGGGTGCCGGGCGCGCTGGTGCCGATGGAGGATAAGGGAGTGCTGATGGTGGTGAGCAATCTGCCGCCGGCTAGCTCCCTGGATCGCACCATCGAGGTGCGGGACTTTATCTCCGAGGTCGCGCTGGCCAGCCCCCATGTGGAGGCGATCACCGCCTTTGCGGGGTTTGATCTCATCTCCTCGGCGCTCAAACCCAGCGCCGGTGCGGCGTTTGTCAACCTCACCGACTGGTCCAAGCGCACCCAGGATCACGAAAAGGCGCAAGCGCTGGCCAATCAGTTTATGGGGGAGTTTATGCAAAACCCCGATGCGATGATCTTCGCGCTCAATCCGCCCCCTATCATGGGGCTGAGCCTGACGGGCGGCTTTGAGATGCATATCCAGGATCGCGGCGGCGAAGGGGTGATGGCGCTGGCTGAGCAGGTCGATCGGGTGGTCGCTAAAGCCAACGCGCAGCCCGAGCTGAATATGGTGCGCACCACCCTCAATGTCCACACACCGCTCTATGCGATTGAGCTCGATCGCGATCGCGCCCAGATGCTCGGCGTCAACCTGACCGAGCTCTTTAGCACCATGCAGGCCACCTTCGGCTCGCTCTATGTCAACGACTTCAACCTCTATGGCCGCGCCTTTGGGGTGCTGCTTCAGGCCGATGCCGACTACCGCCGCGGGCCGGATAACCTGGAGGATGTCTTTGTCCGTAGCGTTAGCGGCGAGATGATTCCGCTCAGTGCACTTATCACCCTCCGGCGGGATGTGGGGCCCGATGTCGTCGAGCGCTTCAACCTCTTCACCTCCGCTAAGGTGATGGGCGATGCCGCACCGGGATACAGCTCCGGTGATGCGATCCGTGCTATCGAAGCGGTGGCCTCGGAGGTGCTCGATGAGGGGTACACCCTCGCCTGGTCGGGCAGCTCCTATCAGGAGCGGGAGATGGGCGGCACCGGCCTGACGGCCTTTATCTTCGGGGTGGTGATGGTCTTTTTGATCCTCTCGGCTCTCTATGAGCGGTGGTTGATGCCGCTGGCGGTGGTGATGGCGGTGCCCTTTGCCATCTTTGGAGCGATTATGGCGGTGTGGCTCAGGGGGTTTGATAATGAGCTCTACTTCCAGATCGGTCTGGTGGTGCTCATCGCCCTAGCGGCCAAAAACGCAATCTTGATCGTGGAGTTTGCCATGATGTATCGCAAACGGGGGCTCACACCGGTCAAAGCGGCCATCGAAGCGGCCAGAACCCGCTTTCGGCCCATCGTGATGACCTCCATGGCCTTTGTGCTCGCCGCCTTGCCGCTGGCGCTCGCTTCAGGGGCCGGGGAGGCGAGCCGTCAAGCGATCGGCACCGGCACCATCGGCGGGATGCTCTCGGCCACCTTTTTGGCGGTCTTTTTTATCCCCCTCTTTTATGTCTATCTCACCCGGCTAAGCGAGTGGTTTAGCCAAATCCGAAAAGGGGGTCAGGATGCGTAGCCTGGTAGCCGCGATCGCCCTTGTGGCCACACTGTTGACAGGCTGCTCCATGGCGCCTGCGCTTGAGCCACCCCGGATGGATCTGCCCCAGGGGGAGGCCAATCTCACCATCGACCGCCACTGGTGGGCACACTACAACGACAAGCAGCTTGACGCCCTGATGCAAGAGGCGTTTACCCACAATCTCGATCTGCAGCTGGCCGCTGCCAATGTCGCCCAGGCCAGAGCCGCCCTGGGGCTGGCCAGCGCCCAGCGCTACCCCCGGCTGGACGCCACCGCTTCAGCCAGCCACACCGAAGGCAGCCGTGAAAGCTTCGCAGGCACAGGGGCGAGCTATGAGAACTACGCCGTTAGCGGGGTGCTCAGCTACGAGCTGGATCTCTTCGGTCGCCTGCGCGATACCAAATCCGCCGCCCAGAGCACGCTTCTGGCGATGGAGGCCAACCGCCAGGCGCTCCAACTCAGCCTCGGCGCTTCGGTGGCTGAGAGCTACTTCTCGCTGCTGGTTCTAAGCCACAACCTCCAGGCGCTCGATCGGCTCATCGAAGCCAAAGAGCAAGGAGTCGCCATCCGCAGAGAGCAGCACCGCCACGGCACACTCAGCGCGCTTAAGCTGCACCGGATCGAAGCGGATCTGCACCAGAGTCGTGCACAGCGGCACCAGCTCAAACGCCAAAAGGAGGCCACGCTCAACGCCCTGGCGCTTTTAAGCGGGCAATCGCCTCAGCAGATTGCCCACAGCAAGTGGCGTGTCGATGGCCCGCTTCCTGAGATCACCGCACTCGCAGCCCAGCTGCCCTCCGATCTGCTCCATAGGCGGCCCGATGTGATGGCTGCCGAGAAGCAGCTTGAGGCGGCCAACTACCAGATCGGAGCTGCACGGGCGGCCTGGTTCCCCTCTTTAAACCTCACCACAAGCGCGGGGTATCAGAGTCAGGCGCTGAACAATCTCATGAGCAGCGGTGCGGCCACTACCCAGGTCGGTGCGGCCATGACGGTGCCGATCTTTGACTTTGGTCGCATCCGTGCCGGGGTGGCCGCAGCAGAGGCGGGTCAGCAAGCGGCCCTGATCGGGTATCTGAAGAGCGTGCAGCAGGCCTTTAGCGAAGTGCACGACGGGCTACAGCGCTACGAACAGGCCGCCCAGTCGCTTAAAAGCCTTCAAGCGCAGCGCTCAGAGCTTCAAAAGGCGCTGGAGCTGACCGAGCACCACTACACGCTAGGCAGCCTTGACTACACCGCCGTGATCGAGGCTAAAGGGGCCTATCTGGGCGCACTCAGCGCCCAGAACAGCGCCACAGGGGAGCTTCTAGCCGCCCAGGTGCAGCTCTATAAAGCGCTAGGGGGTGGGTGGCAGCGCCCCGACGGGCACTAGATGACCTCAATATGCCACGGCTCGAAGTAGACGCCGTAGGGGTTGCCCTCAGGGTAGCGGATCGCCACATAGCCCAGCTTCATCAGCTTCTCAAACTCCCGGGTCTTTGCGAAGGCCTGGGTGAAGTTGCGCGCGCCAAAGCCCACTTTACCCACATCAAAATCCCCAATCCCGTGATAGGAGTAGCCCGCCGGAGCGAGCGATCGGGAGGCCTCGGAGTAGTTGCCGCCGGTATCGACCACCTTGGCTAAAAAGAGGTGCAGCTGCTTCGTGAGACTCCGAACGCCGGAGGTGAGGATAATCGTCTCCCCGATATCCTCTTTAATCGCATCGTAGACCTGCTCGGACTCGCCACGGAAAAGATAGTGGCCGGTGTGGGGCACCTTATAGACCGCACTCTCGTCGATGGTGGCACTTAGATGATCGATCACCCGATCGCCATAGAAGCCGTACTGGCGGGCGTCACGGGCGAAAAGCTCCTCGATAAACGCCAGCTCCTCGGCCGTAAAAGCGCCGATACGATCCACCGCTGAGGCGAACCGGAGGGTGCGATCGAAGCTGATGATGTTGAAGTTGCCAAACCCGACCCAATCCATCGTGCGGCGCAACCGCGCCTCGATGCTCTGCACCAGCTCCCACTCCCGGCCGGTGGCCACCACATCGGGCAGAGCGTTAAAGATCTTCGCCTCGTAGATGTGATCCTTGGGGCTTAGCTGGGCGCCCGCTAGCTCATCGTACGCCTCGTGCGTCTTGGCCTCCTGGGCGGCACGGAGCAGATCCTGCTCCCCGCGACTGGTCCGTTCACATCCGCTCTGAAACAGCATCAATGAACCCATCGCCCCCAGCTGAAGAAAGTGTCGCCTTTTCACATCTGCCCTCTCTCGTTGAAGTGGCTACATTTTATAATGATTTTAATTAAGAAGTGGTGTCTAAAAGAGGTGGCGAGGCGTCACGCCCCGCCAAAAAAGAGGCAGCATAAAGTGTGATCGGTGTCAAATCAGAAATGATCTTAAAACAGAAGTGTTAATTAAGTGTTAACTGCGCTCACAAGCCCCTCTAAACGCGCGGCCACCTCCTCGATACCCAAAATCGCCAGCGCATCGCTCAAGCTTGGCCCCTGCGCCTGACCGAAGAGCGCCAGGCGTAGCGGCTTACCCAGAGCAGGCATCTTAGCCCCCGACTCCTTTAAAAAACGGTCAATCTCCGCCTGATACTCCACGGGCAGGTGGGGGCCGCCGCTGTGGCGAAGATGGGCCACAAACCGCTCAAGAAGCTCAAGCGCCTGGGGGGTCGCCAGCGCCAGATCCTTTGGGTTGTAGGCGGTTGGCCGGCTGATGAAGAGCTGCGCTTGCGCTTTAACCTCCTCAAGCGTCTGCGCCTTCTCTTTGCAGAGATCTAGCAAAATCTCCTGCGCATCGTGGCCGCGAATATCGCACTCAAACTCCTCGTGCAGCAGTTTGATCAGCCGATCGTTGGGGCTGTTTTTGATGTAGTGGCCGTTGAGCCAGAGCAGCTTGGAGGGGTTGTAGGCCGAAGCGGATTTGTTGATGTCGTTGGGATCGAAGAGTGCGAGCATCTCCTCAAGCGAGAAGATCTCCTGATCGCCATGACTCCAGCCCAGGCGCACCAGAAAGTTCAGCAGCGCTTCGGGCAGATACCCCTGGTGCTTGTACTCCATCACATCGGTCGCCCCATCGCGTTTGCTCAGCTTTTTGCCCGCCTCGTTCAGAATCATCGGCACATGAAAAAACTTCGGCTCTTTAAACCCCAAAGCGCGGTAGACCACCAGCTGCTTAGGGGTGTTAGAGAGGTGATCATCGCCGCGAATCACATCACTCACCCCCATGAACGCATCATCGATCGCCACCACGAAGTTATAGGTCGGCGAACCGTCGGCGCGGGCGATGATAAAGTCATCCACCTCATCCCAGTTAAAGGTAACCGGCCCCTTGATGCCATCCTCGATCGTCACACTCCCCTCCAGCGGCGCTTTAATGCGCACCACCGGCTCTACCCCCTCCACCGGGCCCAGCGTGCCATCGCGGTAGCGCCCATCGTAGCGGGGCCGCTCACCGCGTTTTTGCTGCTCTTCACGCAGCGCGTCAAGCACCTCTTTGGACATGTAACAGTAGTACGCTTTGCCCTCATCCAGAAGCCGGGCGATGTGGCGCCGGTAGAGATCGAAGCGCTGGGATTGATAGACCGCTTCGCCATCGTGGCTCATCCCCACCCACTCAAACGCCTCTAAAATCGCCTCGGTCGCCGCCTGGGAGTTGCGGGCCAGATCGGTATCCTCGATACGAAGCAGAAACTTCCCCCCCTGCCGTCTGGCCCAGAGCCAGGAAAAGAGTGCGGTCCGAAGGCCGCCGATATGCAGATACCCCGTCGGAGACGGAGCGAAACGGGTTACAGTCATGATGCTACTTTCGAGAAAATTTCGGCGCTATTTTACCCCTGTGGTGCTTTGGCTGCCAGAAGCGTCTGCTCAGACTCAAACCCGGCTCGAGATCGCAGCTCAAAGCGGCTCTTGTAATCAAAGGCGATCTGATCGGCATGGAGCAGAATCCGCCCCGCCCCGCTAAGGGCCAGTCGATCCGCATGACTTAGGCGCCCCTCCAGATAGGCGCACGCCGCCTCCAGAGGTGCGCCATAGAGCAGATCGCCCAAAATCGGGTGGCCGATATGGGCCAGATGAAGCCGGATCTGGTGCGTGCGTCCTGTGACCGGGCGGGCCAGCGCGAGCGTGCAGTCGTGTTCGCGGATATAGCGCAGAGGGCGCACCAGTGTGCGGGCCGGACGCCCCCCTTCGCCCGTGGCCCCCATCACCCGTGGCACCCCTAAGCGTTTGGCCCGGGCAGTGCTACCCTGAATAATCGGCACATCCACCAGCTGCTCATGGGCGATGCGGCCTCTGGCGTAGAGCAGATACTCTTTGCGCACCAGCCGGGCGGCAAAGAGCTCTTTAAACTCCAGCTCGGCACCCTTGTGGCGACCCACCAGAACCAGCCCACTGGTTTCACGATCGAGGCGGTGAATAAGCTGCGTCTGCCCCCCGTAGCGAAAGCGCGCCTGCTCAATCACGGTGATCTGATCGTTACCAAAGCCGCTAGGGTGGACCAGCAGACCACTGGGTTTATCATAAAGCGCAAAGTCCGCCGTCTCAAAGAGCGGATCAAGCCCCCCTGCGGCGGGCTCAAAGAGCAGCACACTCAGCCGCCCGGTAATGAAACGCGATTTGACCGAGACCGGTGCGCCATCGAGCTGCACGCGCCCCTTATCCACCAGCCGCGCCGCCGCAGGCTGGGTGAGGTCTAGCTGCTTCATCAGAAAGAAGACAATATGAACCGGGGTGTCAAGCTGAAAGTGGTGTTGTCGATAGGGCATGTGCGATTATACGCGATCTGACCTCTCCTTTGCTTCAGATCGCGCTTTGGTTAACCAACCTTAATCGCTCGGGGCCGCTTGGCCTCATCATAGGGGATGGTGATGGTGAGCACACCGTTGTCAAGCTTTGCGCTGATGCGATCGCAATCGGCACTCTCAGGGAGCAAAAAGCTTCGCTCCAGCACCCCAAAGTAGCTCTCGCAGTGGTAGTAGCCCTGCTCGGACTTCTCGCTGCTGTGGTGGCGGTGGGCTTTGAGTATCAGATGCCCGCCCTCCACCTGAAGCTCTAGATCCTCTTTTTCTACACCGGGCAGATCGATGCGAAGCGTGATCGCCTCGCTTGCTTCATTGGCGTTTGCCGGAGGGGTGTGGCCAAAGAGCGCCGCCGCCGGACGCCAGATGCGCTCCAGGCCGCTTTTTAGTCCACCCTCCAGGCGGTGCTCCCACTTTTTAAGTGTGTCGGTCAGTACCATAAGCCTCTCCTTTAGCTGACGCTAATCTGCTTTTTATCCTTCGGCGGCGCTTTGGGCAGGGTGATGGTGAGCACACCGTTTTTGTTTTTGGCATCGATCTTATCGGCATCCACATCCTCCGGAAGCGTGAAGCTGCGCTGGAACTTGCCAAAGAAGCTCTCTTTAAGGTGATAACCCTCCTTCTCCTCTTCGCGCTCATCTTTGCGCTCGCCACTGATGCTGAGCACATTGCCGTGCAGATCGATTCTGATCGCATCCTTATCCACACCGGGCAGATCCGCCTCGATGATATAGGCCCCCTCCTCCTCGCGGGTATTGACCGCCGGGGTAAAGGCGGAGATATTGCCCCGCGCGGAGTCTCCGCTGGCGGGTAGATTGCTCAGCAGCTGGCTCATGCGACTCTCGATATCGCGAAACTCCCGAAAGGGATCAAAACGCATTGGAACCATGTCAACCTACTTAAGTCTAGTACTATCAACTTTTGATAGTAATTGTTAATATACCAAGACTAAACTTTCTTGTCAAGAGGTATATCAATAATAAATTCGCTTCCCTCCTCGATCGGCTCATACCAGATGGTGCCACCAAAGCGACGCACCACAATCTCATGGGCGATATAGAGCCCGATACCGGTTCCCTTCTCGCCCTTCGTGGTGAAGTAGGGCTCGAAGATGCGGTTTCGTAGCGCATCATCAACACCCCCTCCCCGATCGCGCACCCGCAGCCAGATCCTCCTCTCGCCAGCTTGCAACCAAAGGGCGATCGGAGGCCTAGAGTCTATAGCACCCCTCTTGCGGCGATCTAACACCGCCTCCCTGGCGTTGATAACAAGATTGAGCAGCACCTGTTTAAGCTCTCCAGGGTAGCCGGTCACCACGAAACGGTCATCCCCCTTCTTGAGAGCATCCTCCAGTGTGACCGCCTCTGATCCCTCCCAAATAAGCGCCTCATAGGTGAGCTGATCGGCTCTAAGTTGGGCCGCCAGAAGAGCAAAAACCGACAGCGCCACCTGCCGCAGATCGAAACTCTCGGGCTCCCCTCTTTGGCGGAAAAAGGCGCTAAACTCACTGAGGGTCTGGTTCATAAAGGCTATCTGCTCAAGCATCTGATCGCTATACTCCATCACAGCCGCGCGATCATCTGCCTCCTCGTTCAGCGACTGCGCGAGAAGCGAGAGTGCGCTTAAGGGCTGCTTCCACTGATGAGCCACCGCCGCGATCATCTGCCCCATCGCCGCGAAGCGCGACTGCTGCATCAGAAGCTGCTCATGGCGAAGCCGTGCCTGACGCTCCTGGATCAGATTACCCTCCAAACGGCGCTGCTCTGTCACATCCCACAGCGTCACCAGCCCGGCACTCAGCCCCCCTTCGCGTACCGTTACACCATGCACCTGAACGGTGTGCTCCAGGCCATCGGCTCCCATCAGGCAGGTCTCGTAGTGGGTGACAAACTGCTCGCCATCCAGCCGCCGGCGGGCGATCGCCGCTACCCGCTCGCGATCGCTGGGGTGAACCAAATCGGCAAAAGCCATCTTCTCAAGCTGCTGGAGAGTGTATCCGCTTAGAGAGCAGAAGGCAGGGTTGGCATAGGAGATATGCTTATGGTAGAGCACAATCGAAAAGGGGCTAAACTCCGCCAGCGTGCGGAAGAGATCGGCACGACGCTGCAAAACGCGCCGACTCTTGTGAAACGAGCCCATATCGTGAAAAACCGCCACCACCACCCTGCGCCCATCCAGACGACAAAGACTCAAGCTCAGCTGCACCTCGAAAGGATCGCCGCTGGCGGGCTCAAAGGTGGCCGCTACGCTCTGGCGGGGCGTAAGCTCAAGCCGCTTAAGTGCTGCCTCGATAGCCAGACGGCTCTCCAGGGTTGCCAACTGCTCAAAACGCACACGCCGATCACACAGTGACCCGAAGATCGCCTCAGCGCGCTGATTGGCATCCAGCACACAACCGGGTCGACCTTCGCTATCGAGCTCAAAGAGGATCGCCGCATCGGCCATCGCCTCAAAGATCTCACGATAGAGCCGCTTGGGAAGCTCACTGTTGTCCATATCGCACCTCCACGCATAAAAAATATATCTCTAAAGTTCAAGGGGTTTGGTTATGATAAAAAAAGTTCAAACCTTTTTCAAGGGGGTGTCATGAGACCAACGACTGCTTTAATGATCAATCCGCTCCAGCCTCGCCATCTGGCCAAGCTTCCCGCTCTCGAAGCGGGTGTGGCGCTGCTCAACCTTGAAGATGGGATCGCGCCTGAGCGCAAAGAGGAGGCGCTTGAGGCGGTCTGTGACGCGATCGCGCAGCACAGAAGTCCGGCACAAAGAGCGGTGCGGATCAATCCGCTCGATGAGGGGGGCACCGAAGAGATCGCCAGGCTCAACCGCGCTAAGCCCGATGCGATTCGCATCGCCAAAATCCGCACCCGCCAGGAGGTGCTGCGCGCTGAGGGGTTGATCGATCCAGAGATCAAAATCCACCTCTCCATCGAAACCCGCGAGGGGTTTGAGGCGCTCAGCCAGCTGAAAACCTCCCAGCGGGTCGAGTGTGTCTATCTAGGGGTGCTCGATCTGCTCGAAAGCCTCGCCCTGCCCCAGAGCCTGCTCAAGCGGGGCAACCCCACCATCGACTATCTCTTAGCGCGGTTTTTGATCAAGGCGCACACCGCCGGGTTTTACCCCTTCGGGCTGACCTATCAGGATTTTCGTGATGAGACGGGGTTTGAGGCGTGGTGTGAGCATCTCAAGGCGATGGGCTATAGCGCCATAAGCTGCATCAGCCCAAATCAGGTGGCGATCGCCAACCGGATCTTCGCCCCCGATCCGGAGGCGATCAGGCGAGCGAGCGCCATCAAAGCCCGCTTTGAGGCGATGGCCGCCCAAGGGGTGACCGGATTTAGCGATGAGCAGTACGGCTTTATCGACGAGCCGATCTACAAAGATGCGCTGCTGGTGCTCTCATAGGCACCATAAAAGCGGCGGGCCTACTGACAGCCTGCGCACTCCATGCTGCGATCGAGCGGCTCCTCTTTAAGCTGCGGGCTCTCGCTGCGCAGGTAGTAGGTGGACTTAAGCCCCAGCTTCCAGGCGAGCATATAGAGCTCATGGAGCCGTCCGCCACTGGTCTCGCCGATACGGAAGAAGAGGTTCAGGCTCTGACCCTGATCGATCCACTTCTGGCGGATCGCCGCCGCGCGGATCAGGATGGATTGATCGAGCTCATAGGCGGGCAGGTAGTACTGCCAGGTGCTCTCTGAGAGGTTGGGCGCTACGGTGGCGATCATGCCAGAGAGGTTCTCCTCAAACCATTTGCGCTTATAGATCGGCTCGATCGCCTGGGTGGTGCCGATCAGAATCGAGATGGAGCTTGTCGGCGCGATCGCCATAAGGTGGCCGTTGCGCATCTTCTGCTTCTTAACCAGAGCGCGCAGCTCATCCCAGCTGTAGACCGTGCCAAACAGCCCACCGCGATCGACCAGCTTGAGCGCCTCTTTATTGGCCACATCGATCGGCATCGCCCCTTCGCTCCAGCGCGAACCTTCGTAGTTGGGGTAGGCCCCCTTCTCCACGGCCAGATCGCTGCTGGCCTTGATGGCGTTGTAGCTCACCATCTCCATCACCTCATCGATCAGCCGAAAGTGCTCTTCGCTGCCCCAGTGGATCTGTTTGGCGGCGAGCATCTGCGCTTCACCCATCACCCCCAGACCGATCGATCGGGTGTTCATGTTGGTCTTTCGCACCTTATCCAGCGGATAGAAGTTGAGATCAATCACATTATCGAGCATCCGCACCGCCACGGGCACCACCCGCTCAAGCTCCTGCTGGGTGTGGATCTTAGAGAGGTTGATGCTGGCCAGATTACAGACAGCGGTGCTGCCCGGCTGTGGCTGCTTCTCCACCACCGCGACCCGCTTGCCGCCGATCGTGTCAATCGAGGTGACCTTGCCGGCGGGCTTTTTGATCCCCTCATCGGTGGTGACGGTCTCATCCTCATCAAAGGTGACGAAGTTGTCATCCTCAAAGATCACCTTAATCCGGTAGCTATCTGGCTCGGTGTTCTGAAAGATCTCGGTGCAGATATTGGAGGAGCGAATCACCCCGGAGTGGGCGTTGGGGTTGGTGCGGTTGGCGCTGTCTTTGAAGCAGAGAAAGGGGCTGCCGGTCTCAAAGTAGCTGAGCAAAATCTTCTTCCAGAGATCTTTGGCTTTGATATAGACCCGGGGCACATCGGGATCGTTCTCATACGCCTCATAGGCCGCCTCAAACTCCTCGCCCCACTTGTTGGTCAGATCGGGCACATGGTAAGGATCAAACATCGCCCAGTCACCCCCCGCCTCAATCCGCTTCATAAAGAGATCGGGAATCCAGAGTGCCGGGAAGAGATCGTGCGCCCGGCGGCGCTCCTCGCCGGAGTTCTTCTTCAGATCGAGAAAGTCGAGAATATCCATATGCCACGGCTCGAGATAGACCGAGATGGCCCCTTTGCGCGTGCCGAGCTGATCGACCGCCACCGCCAGATCGTTGGCGATCTTTAAAAAGGGCACCACCCCCCCGGCGGCGTTTTTATGGCCATCGATAAAGCTTCCGCCTGCGCGCACCTTCGACCAGTCCCAGCCGACCCCGCCGCCGTACTTGGATAGAAGTGCCATCTCTTTGTAGCCATCAAAGATCCCCTCGATGCTATCGGGCGTCGCCCCCACGAAGCAGGAGCTCAGCTGATGGCGCGGGGTGCGGGCGTTGGAGAGGGTCGGTGTGGCGGCCATCACCTCAAAGCGGCTGAGCACATCATAAAACTGCTTCGCCCAGTGCTGGCAGTCGCGCTCGTTTTGGGCCAGAAACATCGCTACGGCCATAAACATCTGCTGGGGCAGCTCGATCGGCTCATTTTCGCGGCTTTTGATCAGGTAGCGATCGTTTAGGGTTTTGATCCCCAGATAGGTAAACTGAAAGTCCCGCGACGGATCGATATAGCGGTTAAGATCCTCTAGATCGTATTTGGCGCTTAGCCCCTTGAGGATGCGCCCCTCGCGCTCGGCTACTTCGAAGTAGTGGCGCAGGTGGCCGTACGCCTCCCCTTTGTGGCCGCCGGTGGCCTTGCCCACCCGGTGGTAGAGGTCATAAAGAAAAAGCCGTGCCGCCACAAAAGTCCAGTCGGGACGATCCACATCGATCTTATCCGCCGCCGTCTGGATCAGCGTCTGCTGGATATCCGCCGAGCTGATCCCGTCTCGAAACTGCAGCTTCGCATCCAGCTCCAGCTCGGACTGATCGACATTGTTCAGTCCGACGACCCCCTCTTTTGTGTTTTTCTGGATCTTCTGAATATCGAGCGCCTCGCGCCGACCGTCCCGCTTCACCACCGTGATCATGGCCCATGCTCTCCTTCGCTGCGTTCTTAGCTACCTGTGATTGCCGCTGTTTCGGCCAAAGGGGGCTATTATAGGCCAGAGTCGATTAAACTCCCGCTGCTGTTATTGTTGCTACTATTTCAGCATGATAGAGGAGTTAAAAGCCGCCGCTTTGGCCGGAGGCGCGATTTTAAAAGAGGGGTTTTACGCCCCCAAATCGGTCGAAAAAAAGGGCGCGATCGATCTGCTCACCCAGTATGATCGCGCCGCAGAGGAGGCGATCGTTTCGCTGCTGCAAAAGCGCCTGCCCGGATGGGATCTCATCGCCGAAGAGGGTTCAGGAAGCGATAGCCGCAGCGATCGGCGTATCTATATCGATCCGATCGACGGCACCACAAACTTCGTGCACGGTCACCCCTTCTGCTGTGTCAGCATCGGGGCGTGGGAAGCAGACAAAGCCGTGTCTGGTGTCATCTACGCCCCGATTCTAGGGGAGCTCTACCACGCCACCCGAGGCGGCGGCGCATTCTGTAACGGCCAGGCGCTACGCGTCCATAAAGCCGATCGGCTCGATCAGGCGCTTTTGGCAACCGGCTTTCCCTACGGCGTCTTCGAAGATGAGCAGCTAACCAGACAGGTAAATGACTGGCTATTCAGGGCGCTGCGCGTCTCGCGCGGTGTGCGCCGCTGTGGTGCGGCGGCGCTTGATCTGGCCCACCTGGCCCGGGGGGTGTACGGGGGGTTTTGGGAGATAGGGCTCAAAAGCTGGGATGTGGCTGCAGGAGTCTTACTGATTGAGGAGGCGGGCGGCCAGGTCACGACGCTCAGTGGCGAGCCCTTCGCTGTCGAGAGCGGTGATGGCATCCTGGCAAGCAACAGCGCGCTGCACCCATCTTTAGTGTCGCTGCTTCGCGATTAGCGCAGACACGCCTCGCCCAGACAGGGGAGTGTCAGGGTCAAGCGCGCACCTTTTGGGGTGTTGGCCACCACTATCGTGCCGCCCATCTTCGCCACAATCCGGTTGGCGATATAAAGACCGATACCGGTGCCGCTCTTTTTCGTGGTGGTGTAGGGTTCAAAGATCCGGGGCAGGAGATCCTCAGGAATGCCCCCGCCGGTATCCTCCAGCGTGATCACCGCCTGCTCAGGCACAAGCTGAAGTGTGATCTCCACACAGCCACTCTGCGCTCTTTGTAAAATCGCATCGCGGGCGTTGGCCAGCAGGATCAAAAGCACCTGCACGAAGTCGTTTCGAAGCCCTTTTAGCTCCGGGTCGCTGCTGGCGCTAAAGTGGATATCGATGCCGTGACTGTGGTACTGCCGCCCCACCAGCGCCATCACATCATCCACCGCCTCGCGGAGCCTAAAGCAGGAGCTATCATCCACCGGCTGCAAAAAGCGGCGAAAATCATCAATCGTGCGGCTCATGTAGTGCACCTGCTTGCGGATCATATCGCCACACTCCAGCACCGTTTCAGCCCTGGGGGTCTCCTCTTTAGCCTCCATCATTAGCTCCTGGGCGGCCAGATCCAGGACATTAAGCGGCTGTTTCCACTGGTGGGCGATCGCACCGATCATCTCCCCCATGGTCGCCTCACGCGATTGCAGGTGCAGAAGCTTGTCTTTGTTTTCGCTCTCGGCTATCATCTGCTTGATCTGGTGATCTTTTTGCTCCAGTGTGCTGTAGTAGTGATCGAGCACACCACGAAGGTTGGCATCAAAAAGGGTGTGCAGCGCAGCGGTAAAGGCGCGGTACTCTGAAATCCGGGCATCCTGATAGCAGCGTTGATAGACCGCCTCGCCCACCTGATGGCGCAGCCGTATGCAGAGGGCAAACACATCCCCCACCGACACCTGCCGATCGGCGAGAAAATCAAGCAGCGCACGGAGCGATGGGCAGTCGCCCGGCTCTCGAAACCCTTTGACCACCTCCATCAGATGCTCATAGATCCCCTTACCAAACTGCTCGATAAAGCGATCGGGCTCCAGCCGCCAGCGCTGCAGCAGCTCTGCCACCAAAGGCTCCTGTGTCCACCCCTTCAAGATCGCCCCGCCTAGCTCCTCTAGCACTGGAACCATCTGGCTTAATTGTTCGCAACGATTCTCCATGGCAGACCCCTTTCGCCACATTATAGACCAAAGCGGCCGAAAGTGTGGTACAATCTGCACAATTTCGCCCAAGGAGCGTGCCGTGGTCCAGACCCGTTCGTGCCAATCGCTACAGGAGATTCGTCAAGAGATTGATGCGATCGATGCGCAGATTGCTGAACTGATTGGCTCTCGCAACGCCTATGTGCGCCAGGCGGCCAAGTTCAAACACACCATCGAAGAGGTCAAAGACGACGAGCGGATGCGCGATGTAATCAACCATGCCCGCGAACGCGGCATCGCCATGGGGGTCAACCCCAACCTCATGGAGGAGGTCTACCGCCTGATGATCGAAAAGATGGTCGAAACAGAGCTGGCAGAGTTTCAAAACCGGGGGGCGGTGTAGTTAGTGCGTAATGGGCGGGTGAATCCTGTTCCAATCTCTTGAGCGCACACGCCCGGTCTGATAGTAGGTAGAGACCAGTTCGATATAGTCTCTAAAATCTTCGTTTTCGAGCACAATCCGGTTGACCGATTCCCAGTCCACCTCTGATCGTGCACGGGCGGGCAGCATCATCTCGCTCTCGCTGGGGTTTTCAGGGTTGAGCAAAATCACACCAATACCGTGCAGGGCTGAGAGCATCCGCAGCTCTTTTTCTGTGGCGCTATCGGTGATGGCGGTGGCCACCAGATAGCCCTCGTTGGCCCAGCTGGAGTTGCTCACGGCCTGAAAATAGCTTTTGCGGGCGTTGGCGCTGCTGAGCTCCTTTTTCACCTCAAAAGACCAGAGCCGCACACTCTGACCGGCACCCTGCTTCACGCAGCTGCGCACCAGATCGTTCCACTCTTTATCGATCGGCTGCATCGCCACGATGTCGGGGTGAAGCCACTGATTGCCGCCATTGCCACGGGAGTTTTTAGAGCGCCGCTCATCGATCCGCTGACAGTAAAGCCGCAGCTCGGAGCGCAGATACTCGATCAAAATCGGATAGAGTTCGTGTTCTGATAGCGATCGGGTATGGGCACTAGCGATCTCCA
>PWVP01000061.1 GCA_003561815.1 Campylobacterota bacterium
GGATGGGGGGTAGACTGATAGCGCTCAACCGTCAAGGGGGCGCGGCTTTGGAGGTGTGGCTACCGACGGAGTGAAAGGTTGGCTTTTGTAGCATTCGCCTAGCGAAACAAAGGCGATCGTATGCGAAAGAGCTTCTCTAGGGCGGGTTTTTTTAAGGCGTTGGGGCCGGGCATCCTCTTTGCCGGAGCGGCGATCGGGGTGTCGCATGTGGTGCAGTCCACCCGCGCCGGTGCGGAGTTTGGCTTCGCGCTTTTATGGCTGATTTTATTGGCCAATGTGCTCAAATTCCCCTTTTTTGAGTTTGGCCCCCGTTATGCAGCGGCCACGGGTGAGAGTCTGATCGATGGCTACCGCCGGGTAGGGCGCTGGGCTTTTGGGCTCTTTTTGGTGCTCACCGTTTTGACGATGTTTACCATTCAGGCCGGGGTGACGGTGGTGGCGGCCGCTCTGGCGGAGAATCTCTTCGGCTTTGGCTGGAGTGTGACGGCGTGGAGTGCGCTGATTTTGGGCACGATCGCGCTGCTGCTGATTGCCGGTAAATACCCGTGGCTCGATCGGGTGACGAAGGTGATCGTCTCGCTACTGGCCGCAGCGGCTTTGACGGCGGTGGTGATTGCAGCCTTTAACGGCCCGGCGGGGGATCTCAGTCTGGCCAAACCCGATCTGCTCAGCGCGGCGACCTTTGCCTTTGTGATCGCGCTTTTAGGGTGGATGCCGGCGAACTTTGAGATCAGTGTCTGGCAATCTCTGTGGGCGATCGAGCGGGCCAAAGAGACCGGCCACCGCCCCACGCTAAAAGAGGCGCTGGCGGACTTTCATATCGGCTACTGGCTGGCGACGATCTACGCGGTGCTTTTTGTGGCGCTGGGGGCTTTGGTGCTGTTTGGCACGGGTGAAAGTTTGAGCGGCTCCTCGGTGGGTTTTAGTGCACAGCTGGTGGGGCTTTTTACCGCCACGCTGGGCGAGTGGACCTGGCCGGTGATCGCCACGGCGGTCTTTGTGACGATGTTTTCGACCACTTTGGCGGTGACCGATGCCTATCCGCGTGTCTGGCGGCGTAGTATTGAGATTATCGCTCCTGAAGCTAAAAAGGCCCACGAAGCGCTCTACTGGATGAGCTTGCTCATCGTCGGGGGCGGGGCGCTTCTGATCATCGCGTTTTTAGGCGGGAGTCTGACCCGGCTGGTCGATCTGGCCGCGACGATCAGCTTTATCTCCGCGCCGCTCTTTGGTTATCTGGGCTATCGTGCTGTGACCCATCCGCATGTGCCCAAAGAGGCCAGACCGGGGCGGTTTGTGACGGTGATGGCGTTTTTAGGCGGGCTGTTTGTGAGCCTCTTTGCCATCGGTTTTGTGCTCTGGCGGCTGCTGGGGTAGTTGGGATTTTTAAGAGCGAGATCAAAACCGGCTTGCTAAAATCCCGCCGTCTCAATTTCATATAAAAGGAAAATCTGTTTCAAAGGAGGCTGCTATGCAGGATCTCTACCCTTCCCGTCAGGACAAACCTGAAGAGTTCATCTCCCGCCCGGATCCGGTTGTTTTTGGTGAGGGCCAACCCACCGGTGAGCATAGTCTCACCCCCGATCAGGTGGATTTCTACGATAAAAACGGCTTTATTGTTTTAGAGGGGCTCTTAAGCGATCGCGTGGAGGCGCTTGCTCAGGAGGTTTCGCGTATTGGCCGCGAGAACCCCGATGCGCTGGAGGTGTTTACCGAGCCCGATAGCCAACAGCTGCGATCGATCTTCGATCTGCCCAAGTTCAGTCCGATGATCGCCGATCTGAGCCGTGATCCGCGCTTTTTGGATGTGGCCACGCAGCTTTTGGGCGGTGATGTTTACCTCCACCAGTCACGGGTCAATATCAAACCCGCCCACTCGGGCCGCTCCTTTCCCTGGCACTCGGACTTTGAGACCTGGCATGTGGAGGATGGCTTGCCCCGGTGTCGCACACTCACCGGCTGGGTGATGCTCACAGAAAACACCGCCTATAATGGGCCGCTTTTTGTGATCCCCGGAAGCCAGCGCACCTATGTCTCCTGTGAAGGCTTGACCCCCGATGAGAACTACCGCCAATCCCTGCGCCGTCAGGAGTATGGTTCCCCTTCACTCTCAGCGATCGAGGCGCTGGCTAAAGAGAGCGGCATCGTGGGGGTGTATGGCAAGCCCGGTACTGTGGTGTTTCATGAGGGCAACATCATGCACGGTTCGCCGGATAATATCTCCCCCTGGCCGCGGACAAACCTCTTTTTTGTCTACAACAGCGTCGAAAATGCGCCGGTTAAACCCTACGGTGCGGCCAAAAAGCGCCCCACTTTCCTAGCCAATCCCGACACCACACCGCTAAAACGAAACGACGCTTAAGCGGGCAGGGTGATCGTTTTAAGCGGCTCTTTTTGGGGTTTGCCAAAGAGATAGCCCTGAAAGAGCCGCACGCTTAAAGAGCGTAAAAAGTAGTAGTCCTCTACCGCTTCGATCCCTTCAGCGAGCACCTCCATGCCGCGGGTTTTGGCTTTGGTATAAAGCATCTTAAAGAGCTCTTGACGCAGCGGATCGGCGGCGATACCGTGGACAAAGGCGCGATCGATCTTGACGATATCCGCACCCAGTCTGCCCAGACGGCTGAGGCTGTCGTAGTCGTTGCCCACATCATCGAGTGCGGTCATGAACCCTTTGGATCGGTACTCTTTGAGGATGGTGTCGAGGTGATTAAAATCCTCCACCCGCTCGCTTTCGACCACTTCAAAAACGATACGCGAAAACTCCAGCCCCAGCTCGGCGGCCCAGCCGAAGGTGTCGCGTAGGCAGAGGGCGGGGTTGTAGATGGCGGTGGGCAGGAAGTTGATAAAGAGCTTGCCCTCTGTGCCCGTGGCGGCAAACTGCCGCAGGGCCGATTCGCGCGCGAGGCGATCGAGATGAAAGAGGGTGTCGCTACTGCGGGCGGTCTGGATGAGATCGAGCGGGCCGGTGGTGCGCCCCTGTGCATCGGTAGTGCGCATCAGCGCCTCGTGGCCGTAGATTTTCCCCTCAATCGCATCGACGATGGGCTGAAAGTGGATATCAAGCCTCCCGGCTCGCAGCGCCTCAAAAAGCGGATGGGCCTGTAGCGCGGCGCACCACCCTTTGAGCGTTCGCATCGCTTTGAGCGCACCGGGGCCGAAGGGGCATCCCTCGGGCAGAAACACGATCCGCACCCCCTCTTTCTCCCGATCGGGCAGAGCGAGATCGCCGCAGAGCTGTTTGAGCGTCTGCTCGGCAGCCTCTACGCTCAGGGTGAACCCATCCTCATCGGGCTGCATCCCATAGCCCGTCTCACGGCACCACTGTTCAAACCGCGCCTTTAAAATCGGCTCATCAAAGGCGAAGATCAGCGCCCCGCTGCCTAGCTTCTGCTTAGGGGTGTGGTGGCATCGACACTGCATAAAAACTCCTTATTCGGGGTAGATCATCTTCCCCTCCTTTTTGGGGTTATTTTACATCCTAGTGACTTCACTCAAGCGATCTCACAGCTGCCAGAGGCTATTTTTATGCCCACCAAGGAGAGAGGAAAATGAGACACAGCTATCTGTTTGAGGAGGGCCAGTGGGAGGCCAGTGGCGTACTGTTTGATGAGGAGGGGGAGGCTGCCATCACCACCGGTGGGGCGCAAATTATCCACTACGCCGATCGGTGGGAGGTGGAGTCGTGGATGGCGGAGTTTGAAAACCGCTACACCTTAGAGCCCTTCTCTGAGCAGGAGGCGCAAGCGCTCTGGCGCTCTCTCAATCCGGCGGTGGGGATTTTGCAGGGGGTGTTTGTGGTGGTGGGCGAGTGCATCCTCTCGCGCTATGCCAGCGACGATGGCGTGCTCACCGGTGTGGAGTCGCTGCGTCAGGTGGCCGCCGATCGCTACGAGAGCCGTGGGGCGGCGAGTATGGGCCAGAAGGTGCTCTCGCGCTGGGAGATGACGCTGATTAAAACGGCCTAGCTCTTTTTGCGGTACTTCTTGATCACCACGGGCAGAAGGGCCAGCGCACCGATGAGTAAAAAGATCAAAAAGATCCGCGCGGTCAGCAGATCGCCAAAGCGTTCGATCTCGCTAAGCGACTGGCCGAGCCAGGCATAAAGCAGGGTGCCCGGCAGCAGGCCGATCGTGGTGGTGATCAGATAGAGCCGCGCTTTAATCGGCAGCGAGCCGAGGGTGAGATTGACCAGAAAAAAGGGGAGAATATAGCTCAGCCGTAAAGCGAGCAGGTAGTAGATCCCGTTCTCCTCAAACTCCGGCTTGAGGCGGCGAATCGGTGCTTTAAAGTGGCGCTGAATCCGGCCATAGAGCAGCCCCCGCGCCATGCGAAAGACCAGCCACGCGCTGATAATAGCCGAGAGCCAGATAAGCAGCGTGCCAAGCAGTGTGCCGAAGAGAACCCCCGCCACCACCGCCAGTATAATCCCCACCGGAAACGAGAGGCTTAAAAGCGTGATATAGAGCGCCACCATCGCAAGGGCGGCCAGTAGCTGATGGGCGGCCACCCACGCCTGTAGCGCCTCGGCGTGGGTGTTAAC
>PWVP01000003.1 GCA_003561815.1 Campylobacterota bacterium
AGCTTAGCCCCCGGCTCTGGCCGATCCAGTTTTGTTGCATGGTGAGAACCTGCTCAGGCCACTGCCCCTGCAGGCGCTCGAGATCCCTTAAGAGCTCGGGCGCATAGTCGGTGATCTTAAAGTAGTACTGATACATCTCTTTAGGTACCACCGGTGTGTCGCAGCGCCAGCATTTGCCCTCGATCACCTGCTCATTGGCCAGTACTGTCTGATCGTGTGGACACCAGTTTAAGAGCCCCTTTTTACGGTAGATCAGCCCCCGCTCCCACAGATCGATAAAGAGCGCTTGTTCGTGTTTGGTGTAGAGGGGATCACTGGTGGCAAACTCCCGCTCCCATGCGAAGCTCAGCCCCATCCGCTTGAGCTCGCGGCGCATCTGATCGATGTTCTCGTAGGTCCATTTGCGTGGATGGATGTTGTGTTTGATGGCGGCATTTTCAGCGGGCATTCCGAAGCTGTCCCACCCCATGGGGTGGAGCACATTAAACCCCTCGCGCCGGTAGTGGCGGGCGAAGACATCGCTGAGGGTGTAGTTGCGCACATGGCCCATGTGGATTTTGCCGCTGGGGTAGGGGAACATGCTGAGGATATACTTTTTAGGGCGTGCGCTGGGAAACTCCGGTTCGTGCGCGCGGCTTGCTTGCCACTGGCGCTGCCATCTCTCTTCGATTAGCTGGGGCTGGTAGATATCAGACAAGAGAACTCCTCAAAAATAGATCCGGTATTTGAGGTGTATTCTAGCAGCAAGTGGGTTTGTCTCCCCTGTTTTGCAGGGGAGCCCTTCAGATCTCCTCTTTGGTCTTGGCCGATTCAATCAAAAAGAGAGCGATCGTGACCACATTGGCCACCACAGCACCGATGGTCAGCGCGATGGCCGCTTCGAGATTCTCGCTAAACTGCAGCGCAAAAAAGGCGGGAATCAGGTGCAGGTCCGCCACCAGCGAGGTGGCCAGAAGCTCCGCAGAGAGCAGGTTGCGCACCCCCACTTTTAGCAGGGTGGAGATGAGGTTCACCCCCGTGGCGATATAGAGATAGACCGGGTCGTTGTGGTATAAAAACCCCACAGCGGTAGTCAAGCTCATCAGCGTAAAGAAGACATAGATCACTTTTCCCCAGTCCATGACGACTCCTTTTAGACGGTTCCCTGCTCATACATGGCGCGCATCCGCTCTTTTTCAGCCCGCTCCTGAGCTTTTCGCGCCTCTTTTTCTTTCCATTGTGACACATCAAAGCCCAAAAAGCGAATCAGGCTTGCGGCGATAAAGATAGAGCTGTAGGTCCCGATAATCACCCCGATCATCAGCGTGAGCGCCAGCGGCTTAATCAGCTCGCCCCCAAAGAGAAAGAGGGTAGCCACCACCAAAAAGGTGGTCACCGAGGTGATGGTGGTGCGCGTCAGCGTACGCGAGACGGAGAAGTTGATCACCTTTTTTAGATCGTTGGTTCCCGCCCGTGTCAACCCTTCGCGAATCCGGTCAAACACCACGATCGTGTCGTTGAGTGAGTAACCCAGTATCGTCAGAAGCGCCGCTAGAATATCCAGATTGACCTGAATATCAAAGAGTATCACAAAGCCGATCACAATCACAATATCGTGCATCAAAGCGAGTACCGCCGCGATCGCAAAGCGCCACTCAAAGCGGAAGGTGACATAGATCAAGATACCCGCGATTGCGACAAGCATCGCCATTATCCCCGCTTCGCGCAGTTCAGCACCGACACGGGGGCCGACCATCTCTACGCGGCGCACCTCAAACGCGCCGGTGGTGGCCAGATGTTCGCGGATCTCATCGCTCACATCCATTCCCAGGCCGCTCTCATCCACCTGAGCGCGGATCACCACCTCCTGCGGGCTGCCAAACTCCTGAATCGATGCACCCTCAAAACGGGTGCCACTCAGCGCAGCGCGGATCTCCTCAATGGGGGCCACCTCTTCATACTGAATCTGTGCTAGCGTACCGCCGGTAAAGTCGATGCCGAAGTTGAGCCCGCGTGCGAGCAGCAGCATCAGCGCGATGGCAAAGAAGAGCACCGACACCCCCATAAAGAGCTTCTGCTTGCCGGCAAAGTCGTAGGTTTTGTCGTAGCTGAAGATACTCATTGTGCTCTCTTTTTGGGTGTGCCGAAAAATGTGTGGACATTGTTTTTATTGATGCGGTGACCGATGAGATCGAGCACACCGCGGGTGCCGATAATGGCGGTCAGCATAGAGGCCAAAATCCCGATACTCAGCGTAATGGCAAAGCCCTTAATCGGCCCGGTGCCGTAGCCGTAGAGGGCCATCGCCGCGATCAGTGTGGTGAGGTTGGCGTCCAAAATCGCACTAAAGGCGTTCTCATACCCCTCCTGGATCGCCTTAACGACACTCTTGCCCTCGTGCAGCAGCTCTTTGATCCGCTCATTGATAATCACATTGGCATCGACCGCCATCCCCACTGTCAGGACGATCCCGACCATGCCGGGCAGGGTGAGCGTGGCCCCAAAGAGCGCCATTACCGCCAGAATGATAAAGAGGTTGGTAATCAGTGCCAGATTGCTAATCAGCCCCGACTTGCGGTAGAAGAAGACCATAAAGAGGGTCACCAGAATAAAGCCGGCAATCAGTGCGATTGTGCTGGCACGGATGCTATCAGCCCCCAGTGACGGGCCGACGGAGCGCCGCTCTTGCATCTCGACACTGGCTGAGAGCGCACCGCTTCTAAGGGCGATCGCCAGGTCGTTGGCCTCCTGCAGCGAAAAAGCGCCGCTAATCTGGCCGCTTCCACCACCGATACGCTCACGAATGACCGGCGCACTGTAGACACGGCCATCGAGAACCACCGCCAGGCGGTTGCCCACATTGCGTCCGGTGAAGTTTCCAAAGATCTGCCCCCCCTCGCTATCGAGGGTGAAGTTGATCACCGGCTGGTTCTGCTCACTAAAGCCCACCCGTGCATCGGTGAGCATGCTGCCATCAAGTATGGCGATCTGGCGCACCAGATGGCGACGACTCTCATCGTACACATCGGGCAGGATAATAGAGCCCATTGACTCCGCCTGTGCATCGCTCAGCACATCCACCCGTGCGGCGTTCTCCTCATCGATCGCCATCAGCTGAAGCTGGGCGGTCTGGCCGATGAGCGCTCTGGCGCGCTGCTCCTCTTCGGCGGTTTTGATCCCCGGCAGCTCGACAAGCACCTGATCGTGCCCCTGCTTAGCCACGGTGGGCTCGGCCAGCCCGAACTGATCCAGGCGGTTACGGATGGTCTCAACCGCCTGTTCGACCGCATTATCGCGGGTGTACTGGATCTCTTCACGGCTGAGATAGAGGGTGTAGTAGCCATTCTGCTCATCGGCAATCACCCCATCCAGGGTGTCCAGGTAGCGCTCGAGCTTACTGCGCGCCTGGTTGTCAATCAGGTAGAAGCTCACCTCCGAGGCGGTAAACTGAAGCTCATCGATCAGGATATCGTTTCGTTCGGTGTGGTGATTGATTGCCGAAGCCATGGAGCGGATTCGGTTCTCGACTGCCTCTTCGGTTTTGACCCCCAGCAGCATATAGAGGCCGCCTTGCAGATCCAAGCCGAGTGTGATCTTGTGGCCTTTGTCCAGATTGAGAAGCGATGGGGCCGAGAAGGCCACGCCGAAGATCAGCGCGGCGATAAAGATGACCAGACGGTAACTGACCCCTGTTTTCATCCGGCGGCCGGATCCAGCTTCTTGGAGACAAACTCTTTAGCGATTTTAACCATCACATCGTCGTTTATTTTGACTTTGATAAACTCCTCCTCCGGTTTGACCACCTCTGCGTGGATACCGCCGGCGGTGACGATCTTGTCCCCTTTTTGGAGGGAGTTGATCATCTCTTTATGTTTCTTGGCCTGCTTCTGCTGAGGCCAGATGACCAGAAAGTAGAAAATGGCAAAAAGTACGACAAGGGGCAAAAGTGTAGCCAGAATACCTGGGCCGCCTGCTGATTCCATGAAAAGTCCTTTGCAAAAGAGGATTTTAAATCGGCTGCATTCTATCACGCGAAGTCTGATACTCTCCTTGCCAGCAGCGCTGCTGCTCTCACTCTTTATCTATCTGCATCACTGGGATCTGGCCCACTGGTTGCCGCTTTCGTTTTTGGCGCTGGGCGGCCTGTTTCTCTGGCTGAAAATGCCGCGCGCGCAGGCGTTTTGGTTGGGCTTTTTGGTGGCGCTCTTTTGGTTCTGGTGGGTGGGGATGAGTTTTCGCTTTACCGACTACGGGTGGCTGATCCCCTTCGTGGCGGTGGGGGTTTCGGCGGTCTATGGGGCGCTTTTTTTCCTGATCGGCTTTCTGCCGCTTTTGGGGCGGGTGGCAGCGATCGGCTTTGGGTTTGACTGGGTGGAGCCGCTGCGCTTTGTCTGGTTTAAGCCGGAGCTGGTGCTGATGGGAAGCGCCTTTGGTGCTTCGAAGGTGAGCTTTGTGCTGGTGCTGCTGGCACTTGCGTGGCTGCTTTGTGCCCACTGGCCCCGACCGCGTGCCGGTTTTGTGGGGGGTGGTGCGCTTCTTTTGGCTGCACTTCTGTGGCCC
>PWVP01000088.1 GCA_003561815.1 Campylobacterota bacterium
AACCGATCAGCGCCGTTAAACGCTTCTCGATCGCCATATGGATATCCTCTTGATCACTGCTAAAAATAAACTCGCCCCGATCGATTTCGCCTTTTACCTGCTCCAAACCCGCCGTAATCTGCTCCGCCTCTGCGTCAGTCACAATACCCTGCTTAGCCAGCATCGCCACATGGGCCTGGGAGCCTTCGATATCTTCGCAATAAAGCAGCCGATCGAAGTGGATCGACGCATTAAACGCCTCTAAGAGTTTGCTCGAAGCCTCACTAAAGCGCGCGCCCCACAGCTGCTGATTTTGGTTCTCACTCATCGGGCCATCTCCACTGCGCGGGTTTCTCGAATCACATTGACTTTGATCTCACCGGGATACTGCACCTTTTGTTCGATCTCTTTGGCGATGTCTTTGGAGAGCATGATAATCTCACGATCGTCCACCTCGCTGGCGTTGACAATCACCCGCAGTTCGCGGCCCGCGCTAATCGCGTAGGCCTGAAAGACCCCCCGTTTACCCGTGGCGATATTCTCAATCTCCTGTACGCGCTTAAGGAAGCTTTCAAGCACCTCGCGCCGTGCGCCCGGACGGGCAGCCGAGAGGGTATCAGCCGTACAGACCGCCGCCGCTTCGATGGTGGTGGGCTCCTCGTGGCCGTGGTGGGCGTAGATGGCGTTGATCACCACCGGCCCCTCTTTATAGCGGCGGCAGATTTCAGCGCCGAGATCCACATGGCTGCCTTCGCTCTCATGGGTGAGCGCTTTGCCGATGTCGTGCAAAATCCCCGCCCGTTTGGCCAGCTTCTCATTGCCATCGAGCTCTGCGGCGATAATGCCCGAGAGGTTCGCCACCTCTAAAGAGTGTGCGAGCGCATTTTGACCATAACTCGCGCGGTATTTGAGCCGCCCGATGAGCTTGAGAAGCTCCGGATGCATATCGCCGATACCCAGATCGATCACAATCTCGCGCCCCTCTTCGAGCAGACTCTCCTCAAACTGCTCTTTAACCGCCGCATGGATCTCTTCGATCCGTGTCGGCTGAATCCGCCCATCTTCGATGAGTAGCTCGATGGTGCGCGTGGCGATCGCGCGGCGGTAGAGGTTAAAGCTGCTCACCACAATTGCACCGGGGGTATCATCGACGATAATATCCACCCCCAAAGCACTCTCCAGCGCTTTGATATTGCGCCCCTCTTTGCCGATAATGCGCCCTTTATACTCGTCATTGGCGATATGGATCGTGTTAATCAGCCGCTCGGAGGTGAACTCTCCGGCGTAGCGGGTGGTCGCCTGGGCGGGGATGTAGTTGGCCCGGCGGCGCGCTTCGTTTTTGGCTTCGACTTCGGCTTTGCGGATGATATTGGCCGCATCGAGCCGCGCACTCTCCTCAATCTGCTTTAAGAGCAGCTCCTTGGCCTCCTCTTTGGTCATGCCAGCGGCCTGTTCGATCGCCTTGGAGGCCTCCACAAAGCGCTGGCGGTAGCGCTCCTGCTGCTGCTCGCTCTCTTTTTGGAGGCGCTGCACCTCTTTTTTGATCCGCGCGATCTGGCGGCGATCTTCTTCGAGCTGCTCCGCTTTGATGCTCAGCTGCTGCGCTTTAGCATCCTGGCTAGCGCGCGTCTGAGCAAACTCCTCTTCCAGTTTACGCTTGAGCTCCAGCTCGCGGGTCTGGATCTGCACTTTAGCGTTCTCAAGCAGCAGCTGCGCCTCATGCTCGATCGCTTTGGCTTTGGCTTTGGACTGCTCCACATAGATGGCGTATTTCGCCATGTCGATTTTGCGGGTGACATACCAGGCTACACTACCGGTGACCGCTCCTGTGGCTAAGATTTCGATTATCATAAGGGGTTCCTCGTCGGTTTCTCAATACTCCCCGGGCACTCACCAGAAAATCACCGGCGATATCATGGCGCTTGGTCACAACAGTGGACTCCACAATCGGAAAAGGCTGGACAAAAATTACGATAGGTTTATGGGGAAGTCGGGCATAGAAACGATCATACATACCTTTACCAAAGCCGATGCGTCGAAAAGCGCCATCAATGGCCAGAGCCGGTACGATCATCACCTCTACCTTTGCTGTCAGCTGCCCGCTATCTGCGGGGGTGAAAATTCCTAGTGCCTGATGCTTCAGGGGTAAGCGGTATGGTACCATCTTAAAACTAACGCCTTGCATAAAAGGGACAAAAAGTTTTTTGCGCGCCTTAAGCCAGCGAAGTGCCGGGGAGATATCCGCCTCAAATGCAAGCGGCACATAGGCCAGCACCCGATCGGGATCGAGCGCTTTTAATAGCGCTATTAGATGGCGGCTGCTCTTTTGATCCCGCGCAATCTTGCCACTGGCCGTTGCACGCCGCAACCGCTCAAGCGCCTCTTGTCGTAACCTCTCTTTGGTCATCCTGTAAGCCCCCAGGCGGTAAAATCCTGACCCATTATAGAGGCCAGCGCCTTGCAAGGAGTAGAAGCATGAAAAGATCGTGGATTTTATGGGTGGCCATCGCAGCGTGGCTTCTAGGTGGCTGCTCTGGTGCCAAAGAGGAGGCGAGCGAAGCCCAAAGTGCCGGTTTTGAGACTCGACTGCTCTCAGGCGGGAGCTTTCAGACGGTGATTGAGCCCTCCCAGGGGCGCTACAACCACCTAAAGACCGACACCTACGAAGGCCAGCCGCTCATCTTGACCTTTTTCTCCACCAGCTGCCCCGAGTGCATCAAGAAGATCCCGCACCTAAACGATCTGCAGGCGCGCTATGGCGATCAGGTGGCCCTGATCGGCGTACTGGTGGAGAACATCTCCGAAAGCGCAACTGAGGAGTTTGTCCAAAGACACGATATCCGCTATCCCGTCGCTATCGGCGGTGGCGCTTTCCGGCTGGCCGATGCGGTCGGCGGCGTGCGCATGATCCCTGCCACCCACATCTACAACCAGAAGGGGCAGTATGTCTTCCACATGGTCGGGCCGGTTCCCCAGGAGATGATGGAGACGCGCATCAACCGACTTCTACCCGATGAGAAGACCCCTGAGGGGATCGAGGCGCCCGATCAGGAGGAGCTGGAGCTATGATCGATCGCCTCCGGCTTGGCCTAAGAAAGACCGCGCAGGCGATCGGCTCACTGGTCCCCAAAAGCGAGAGTATCGCCGTAGAGGATCTCGAAGAGGCGCTTTTGGCCTCCGATATGGCCTACGAGGAGGTCGAAGCGCTGATTGAGCGGCTGGTACAACCCATCACCCCCGCACGGCTGGAGTACGGCCTGCTGGAGCTACTGCCCAGCTGGGAGGAGGAGCAGCAGAGCGCCCACAGCAGCGTCGAGCTGATTATCGGCATCAACGGCGCGGGCAAAACCACCACCATCGCCAAGCTGGCCCACCGCTATCAGGAGGCGGGTCACCATGTGCTCTTAGGGGCAGCGGACACCTTTCGCGCCGCGGCGATCGAGCAGCTTAAGAGCTGGGCCGATCGGCTCGGTGTGGCGATTGTGAGCACCGCCCAGGGGCACGACCCCTCCGGCGTGGCCTACGACGCAGTCGCCGCCGGCATCGCCCGCAAAGCCGATCGGATCCTCATCGACACCGCCGGACGGCTGCACACCCAGAAAAATCTGGGCGAAGAGCTTAAAAAGATCGTCCGCGTCTGCGAAAAAGCCCACAGCGGCGCCCCGCACAAAAAGTGGCTCATCCTCGATGGCACCCAGGGGCGCAGCGCCATCAATCAGGCCAGAGAGTTTCACAAAATGGTCGGCATCGACGGGCTGATTGTGACCAAACTCGACGGCACAGCCAAAGGGGGCGCCATCTACTCCATCAGTCGCCAGCTGCAGGTGCCGGTGCGCTATATCGGCGTGGGTGAAGGGGCCGAGGATCTCATCGCCTTTGACGCCAAAGCCTTCACCGCTTCGTTTATAGAGCCGCTATTTGGCCAACATGATTGAAAGCCGATGCAGTCTACAGCCAGCTTCGCTGGCGTGCTTGAGTGGCCTTAGCGGCCCCAGCGTAGGCAAAGGGGGCTTTGCCCCCTTTGTCGGATTGAGCCGAAAAAATGGCTAAAAGTAAGACTTTGTATGAGTGTCAACACTGCGGGATGCAGACGCCCCGCTGGATGGGCAAGTGCACCGGTTGTGGGGCGTGGGATAGTTTTATGGAGATCAAGGCTGCGCCCGAGCCCAAGGCGCAACGCGGTGTCGCCGCCAGCGATCGCGTCAGTGCCGGGGCGACCCCTATCACCGCCGTCAAAGAGGATAGCTTCATCCGGTTTGCCACCGGCGAACAGGAGCTCGATCGGGTGCTTGGCGGCGGCGTAGTGCTCGGCAGTCTGGTACTGATTGGCGGCAGTCCCGGTGTGGGTAAATCCACCCTGCTTTTAAAGATCGCCGCCAACCTCGCTGGCAGCGGCAAAAAGACCCTCTATGTCAGCGCCGACGAGAGCGGCGGGCATATTCGGATGCGCGCTGAACGGATCGGCGCACTGGACGAGAGGCTGCTGCTTTTAAGCGAGATCAACCTCGAAGCGATCAAGGCC
>PWVP01000039.1 GCA_003561815.1 Campylobacterota bacterium
CGATCTGGTGGTCATTGCAACCCTTGAAAACTTCCGATTGCCGCTTTACCGGGCGGCGATTGAAAGTCGCAAACCGGTTTACACCGAGAAGCCGCTTGCCGAAACGCTTGAGTCCGGGCGCACCGCCGCAACGGAAATCACCGCCGCCGGCATCCCCTTCTGCGTGGGGCACAACCGCCGGTGCTCGCCGGCCATGGTGGCGGCGCGTGACATTTTTCTGCGGCATTGCAAAACGCCCAACCCCTGTCCCTGGCGATTCGACCGGGAGGGCTTTGAATCGATCGATACGCATGGACAGGAACACAGTCCGGCCATGATGATGCGCATCAACGACGATTGGCACAGTTGGAAGCCCCACCATTCGAAAATCAGCGAAACCGCCTCCCGGATCGTATCGCTATCCACACCAACCGCAGCTGGAGTCGTTTCGGCTGCTGCCGGTTCACCGGTCGCTTCGGCCTCCTCGCTCTCCTCACTGGACTCCCGTGTTTCACCATTGGCCTCTGCTGCCGACGAAAGGGTGCGCAGCTCATCGGGGCTATAGGCTCTAGGGGGTGTCGGCGCCTGGTTGGCCATCACCTGAGTAAGCTGTCCGGCATTCACATTGACCCGATCGCCCGTATCCAGCGACCCAACAGTAATACGCCCATCGGTGCAGGCGACGGTATCACCTTCTGAGCCAAACACCCCTAGAAAGTGGGTTCCGCGGATGCCAATAGTGGCCGTCTGCCCCTTGAGTTCAAAATTCTGCGGAGCGGCACGCGAGATCTGTCCGGTCATCACCCTTAGTGCGCCTCTTGGGGCTGAAAAACGCGCCTCAGGCTGTGCGGCCGCATGATCGTAGGCATCAATCGTAAACTCGCTACCCGGCCCCAGCGTCACCACCGTATCATCATAAAAGAGCAGCTGCGCTCGGGAGGCGCGCTGTGTCAAAATAGTGTCACCCGTCTGGATCTCCATCCCAACCGTTGCGCTCAGGGTTCGCCCTTCCCGCTCCAGGCTCACCTGACCCTGCACACCGGCAATCTGCCCAGCAGCAGCCCACAAAGAGATGGTCATCCACATCAAAACCAAGATAACCCGCATCATCAATCCTTTATCCGCTTGAAGGCGCTATCGCCAAAAAGGTGGTTGTAGCTCACCATAAAGACCCGTTTGATGTAATCAAAATCATCGATATTGGAAAACCCTCGTGAATAGCTCGCCCCTAAAGAGAGATAACTTGTCGCCTCCAGGGGCATATTGATTGAAGCACTTAGATCCAAAATCGTATCCTGACGCTTTTTGTCGGCTACTGGACTCTCTTCTGAGTCAGCACGATAACGCACATCCCCACCAAACAGTGCTGCCCAGCCATGCTCAAGGGTCTTAACCCGTTGAGTGCCGACACTCAGGGTGGTCACATCATTGGCATCGCTCTCTTTGGTATTCTCCAAACGAAAGCCACCCCGATAGAGCCAAAGCCCATCGCTTTGGGCTTGACGCAGCGTGCCGCGCAGATCGAAAATCAGTGCATCACGCACCTCGTTGGCCGTAGCGAGATAGGCCCGATCGGTTAAACTGCCAGATAGCATCAGACCCTGCGAGTCTGAAAAGCTCTTTTCCCACTCTGCGGCAATACTCCAATCCCGAAAGAGGCTCTCGCCACCGTACTGCAGCATCGAATAGCCAATCGGCAGATAGAGAGTATAGTCTCGCTCTCTGATAAAATAACCGCTCTGAATACTGGGATAGGTAATATCAAAATCACTTCCCCCAAACGGTCGAGTCGCCTCCAGGCGCGACTCACGGGAGATATCGAAGTAGTTCTGGTTGTAGAGATTGGCCCGTGTTTGCCAGAGACGATCTCTAGTCTCCAGGTTATACAGGTGCGTGAAAGCAAGCTGCTGAAAATGGGCCCGACCTGAAACACCGGCATTGACCCCTAGATCGGTCACCTCATCACTGTCGTAGCGGATATTGGAGTCATCCAAAAGCCCAGCCGAAACAAAGAGGTTAACATGGTGTTTTTGGCGACTCTGGGCGATCAGGGCAACATGCTGCAAGACCGACTGACGCACCCTTTCAGGCACTGGCAGGGCAAGCACCCGCTCAAAGGCCGTCTCCGCCTGATCGTAAAGGCCAGCCCGAAAATAGGCCCGGCCCAACTCAAAGCGGGCCACCGCATGGTTTGGCCGCACCAGCAAAACCCGCTCAAAAGCGGCAATCGCCTCATTGTAACGACGGGTAGCCAGCGCGCTGCGACCTAGGTAGAGGTTGACCTCCACATTGGCCATATCGTCACGAAAGAGGGCATGAAGCTGTCCATAAGCCGCCTCATAGCGCTGCTGCTCATAGAGAGCCTTGGCTTCTGAAAGGGTGCTCGCTTGAAGCAGGCTTGCCAGAAGCACGAAGAGCCATAGAGTTTTTAACTGTCTCATCGCACCCCCTAAAAGCGGTAAGCTGCCCGCGCTAGCAGCGCCACGCCCTCTGCGTCACCACCGTTAATGAGTGCCCGAAAATCCGCCGAGACCCGATCGCTCATCAAAGCGGCCAGCACCCCTTCGAGATGAAAAGCGTTTCCTTTTTTGCCCTCCTCCGTCCAAGCGATATCATCACCGGACTGATACACTATATTGGCCGTCAAGTTGGCTTGACGCATCTGTTCGCCCAGATCCCCCAAAGCCATCGTGCCGCCCACACGCAACGCAAACCCTTTATGTAAGCCGGCAATCGCCGCCTCATAACCCGAAGCAAAGGCCGGCGTCGGACCCCACGGCTCTAAAATTGCGCCATCTCCACTGACAAGGTTCAGCGCCCCCTCTACGCTCATCTCCGGATTGAGCTGCATCTGCATCTGCGCCCCCAAGATCGTGTGGGAACGACCGTCAAAATCATCGGTAAAGTTCATATGCAAAAGCTGCGCCGAAAATGTGCCTGCATGTACACCCACTGGAAAAGAAAATGCGCCTTCACCATAAAAAGCTTGCAGCCCCCCCTTCCCGACAGCGGTCTTCACGCTAGGCATCACATAGAGCCACCCTTGAGCCGTCAGATCCGACGCGTCGTGCTGCACACCACCGATGAGCAGACCCATATCCTCAATACCCGCATTGCCACCGCTGCCGTTAGCATCCCCAAAACCCGCGTCACTCATCGCGACGAAAGAACCCTTTTCGGTACCACCCGCGCCGGTCGAACCACTCGAAGGGCCGCTAAAGGCATTGAGATAACCGGCCACAAAACGGGTGTCGTTTTCGCCAAAGGTCGCCACGATCGCCTCGGTCGCATCGGGCGCTATGCGAAAGCCCTCACTACTGCTCACCAGTGGCGAATCAAACAAAAATCGACCCGCCATCAGGTCGTAGCCGGGTTTGTGGTAGTTTACATAGAGGCGATTAAGGGAGAAGAAGAGGCCCGATTTGCCATCATTGGTCTGCTCGACGCCCAGCAAAAAAGCGCCGCCATAAAAGCCCTCATCGTCGGTCTCCACCACCGGCATCGCCGCTGAAAGACCCGCCCCAAAACGAAGGCTCTCATCATAGTCACGACTATAAACCCCATTGACCCCAACCCCGGCAGCCATGACCGAAGGCTCACTCGCCAATCCGGCCATCCCGACCGCTTCTGCCTTTAAAAGCCCCTCGGCCACCTCGATATCCGCCTGCAAAATCCCTGCGCTCAACAGTAGAGCGACTGCAACTTTTGCCCTCATTACGACCCTTTGTGCTAAATAGAGGGTCACTATAGTGCAAATGGAATAAAAATGCAATGACTTAGATCAGGCCGGGCAAGCCCCTGCGTTGGCTGCTTCGGCCGCTTCGCCCATCGCATCGGCACTGCCCGAGTGGATCGATTCGCGATCGGCAATCAACTGGCCGTTGTGGGTGATGGAGTAAAAAATCTTCGCCGAACCGCGCACGGTGTTGATGGTGGTACAGTAGCTCTCCATCGATGAAAGCACCCAGCGGCGGGCAAGCTGATCGTCGGCTTCTGAGTCGAAGCGATAGTCGATATGGATCGTGTGAAACCGAAACGGTGCCTGCTCGGACTTTTCCACATCCGCCGTGATGGCGATGTTTTGGGCTTCAAACCCCTGCTTTTGGGGCAACATCACCAGATCGGTGCCGGTGCAGCTAATGAGACCTAGCGCAAAATACTCTAGCGGCGAGATGTGCTCTTTAGGCTGAATAACAAACTCCACGCCCCGAGCGGTGGTGGCGTTAAAGTGCAGCCCCTCTTTTTGGGCGATCTTTACCTGCATCCGCTCTGCTCCTTTAGCCATGCCTTCATGCACTCGATCTGTTTTTCGACCGCGCAGATAGCGGTGCCCCCCTCGCTCGCACGGGCGTTCATCGAGTTTTCCAGCTGGAGCTTAGGCAGCGCGTCCGCTTCGATACGGCTATCAAGATGCTGCAGATCCTCTAAAGTCAGATCGCTCACATCCACCCCTTTCTCATCCGCCTGCGCCGCCGCCCGGCCCGCCACGCCGTAGGCTTCGCGAAACGGTACGCCC
>PWVP01000072.1 GCA_003561815.1 Campylobacterota bacterium
AGGTACTCGTGTTCAAGTTGCACACAAACATCTATCAACATGCACCGTCAAAGTAAATACGCGTCGTTCACCGCTTTAATTCTAGAGCGCATTGGCCGAAGCCCTGTTCCCTTATTGTATTCGGATAAGCACAAGCTCATATATGCGCCAATTGCAAAAAACGCGAATTCGTTCTTGAAGGCAATTTTCCTTCTAAACAATCCGTCAGCGCATGATTTTGATCCTACAAAAGAGACGGCCTTAGGGTTCCTATCGAGAAAAACCTATCCGCATCACTTTGTGGTCAGAAATCGAGCATCACGTTTTCGCGGCTATAGGACATTTGCTGTCATCAGAGACCCAGCTCAGCGAATCGTTAGTTGTTTTCTGGACAAGTTTGCTAAGGACCGAGCGCATCTGGATGAGAAAACTATAGTAGATTTCTGCTATGACGCAACAAAAGTTCTCAAGATGACGGTTACACCGGAGTCGTTTACGTTTAGTCATTTTTTAAGATTTGTTTCCCTGGTTCCGGATTGGCGTAGGAACCACCATTATAAAACGCAAGCGGCGCTGTTAAGAAACGTGAGCGTAGATCGCTATTTTGATGTAGTCAATATGAAAGAAGTACTACTTTTTCTACAAACGTTTGGTATGACAACCGGATTGCCGAACAAGACTGTAGCGGGTGTCAAGAAAAAGACCGTTTATAGACAAGGGCTGCGGATTCCAAAGGTTCATGACGTCCCTATCAGTCAACTTCGAAACCTTACGGAGTTTCCGACGTATCAGTTGTTTTTTGACAAAAATAATTCGTTGCTGCTAGATCAAGTGTATAAGTGCGACATTGATTTGTACTGCCAGGTCATCGGCGCCTCCACAGACCAATATTGGGACTCCTTAAGGCGGATTAGTTGAATCGTGGGAAGAAAAGCGAATATTCGAAGTAGAGCGGAGTAGAACTTCGAGGGGGCACTAATCGAATGGGGTGCGTATAAGACAGCTACACGCATCGTTAATCGTGCCATGGCAAATGGGTAGGCGCATGACGTATTTCGACCAATGAGTTTTCCTCGAAGGTTGGTTCAAGAAAAACTTCCGGGAGTAGCGCGTTTTCTGAGGCGCTACCGGGCATGGGCGCCTCTTGCCCGCGAAGCAAGTGGGTATCTCCTGAGGGGTGATGTAGATCAATGCCTTCGGAAAATCCACCAAGGTTTTGTTTTATCGATTGATCCGATTAGTGCCCTCGTGCTTCGCAGGCTTGGTGACTCTCTTGATCGAGATATGGATCATTCGGATTTAGCGAAGGTTTCCGAGCAGTTGGTTTCGACCATTTCCGGAATGGATGCGGGTACCGATGTGGCCCGCTTGCTTGGGTTCAGCAAGGTCATGGGAGCATGCGGTTTTCTTTCGGTTGGAGACGCGATCAGGGAGAAGGCCAAAGAAGCAGCGATCGGGCGACGGGCTGCATCGAGATCCGGAGGAATGGCTCGGGCGCAGGCGTTATTGGAGAACGGAGCCCTGGACGCGTGTGCGGCGCAAGTGTCCCGGCTTTCACGGGGCGGGGTTGCACAACCGGTGGTGGAAGGTTTCTCCCGCTACTTGGCGCTTGTTGACCCCGCCTCGAAGCATCAGGCGAGGG
This sequence comes from Campylobacterota bacterium, assembly GCA_003561815.1. Lineage (GTDB taxonomy): Bacteria > Campylobacterota > Campylobacteria > Campylobacterales > SZUA-545 > CSSED11-302. The sequence goes on from PWVP01000072.1 coordinate 1,622, forward strand.
CGCCCGGCGCAGGGATGCTGGCTGCGTTCCTGACCGGCAAATCGGTTGCCGTTGTGGGACCTGCGGAGACGGGGCGGGATCAAGGTGAGGAAATCGATCGTTTCGACCACGTTCTTCGCATTGGCTTCGTCGGACTGCAGAGTATCCCGGCGTCAGGCGGTGCGCGGACAAGTGGTGCGTTTTATGCGGACCACAAGATCGATGCTTTGCTGGGGGGCACCATCCCAGAGGGGTTTCGCGATCTGGAGATGTTTGTCTTGGCGACAGCCAAATATCGCGAACAACTAAAACTTTGGGGGATTCCGGACGAGGCAATGGAAGAGGCTGCCGAGATGGGTCAGCTCTTTTTTTATACGAAGCCTAATGCGGTCCAACATTTGGTGTGGAGCTGTCTTTTGAACGGAGCCGGGAGGCTTAAGATGTTCAACTCGAACCTTTTCCTGAGCCAAAAATACCCTGATGGGTATCTTCAAAAGACAGAATACCGCGCTAAAGGCCCAGAAATGGACGCACCCGAATATCTTAGGAATTGGTGCCATTCTTTCGCTTTTCATCACAACCCACGCGCGCAATTCAGCTTTCTTCAAAGGTTGGTGGAAGCTCAGGTAATCGAAGTTGATACCGAGTTATCCGGTGTGCTCGAAATGGACGCTAAAACTTATATTGCGCGGCTCGATCAGATATATGGGTATGCTAACTGGTAGGGTTTCAGCCGAACTCAACGGGCGACTCTTGAGGTTTCAGGATCTAATGCGGAATTGGCCGCAGGCGAACGACGCTTAATGTGTCGTATAGCGGATAGGCGATGAAACAGTTTTCCGAAGCCACGGTTGTCGAATGGGCATCCTAGCCAATAAGGTAGCGGTGTTCCTCCCAAGCCTTAACGGTGGGGGGGCGCAATATAATATGGTGGTCTTGTGCAATTGGCTGGCTGAACGCGGACAGGAAACCCATCTCGTTTTAGGCAACGCGGGAGGTCCGTACCTTTCGTGGGTGGGTAGCGGGGTTCGTGTCATAGACCTGAAGGCAGCGAGCGTTACGACAGCACTCTTGCCACTTGTGCGTTACTTGCGGCAAGAAGAACCAGCAGTCATGTTGGTCACTTTGGAGCATGCGGCTGTCGTTGCGATTATTGCGCGCATGCTCGCGAGGTCGAGGCATCGACTGGTCGTTCGGGTAGCGAATGACTTGACCTCGAATTTGGGCGAGGCTCAGGGGTTTCGGAATCGGATACTTGCGGTCTTGGTGCCTTGTCTGTATCCGCGAGCAGACCATGTGGTTGCGGTTTCGGATGGGGTGTCTCAGGATTTGGTTCGGAACTTCGGTGTCAAGGAGGAAAACATAAGTGTTATTGGTAACCCGGCCGCGACCGACGAATTGGTTCGGCTTGCAGAGGAGCGGGTGGAGCACCCGTTTTTTGATTTGTCAGGGGAGCCGGTGATTTTGGGGGCAGGTCGATTAACACCGCAGAAGGGGTTTTCTGCTCTGATTGAAGCGTTTTCGATGGTCAATGAAAGGATGCCAAGCAGGCTCATTATTCTGGGTGAGGGCGGCGAGCGGGCGCAGCTCGAAACGTTGGCGAAAGAGCTTGGGCTCTGGGAGAGGATTTCGCTTCCAGGGCACGTGGATAATCCATTTTATTTTATGCGGAATGCCGATGTTTTTGTTCTTTCGTCCAGGCATGAAGGTTTACCTAACGTTCTCCTGCAAGCAATGGCTTGCGGTACCCCAGTTGTGGCGACGGATTGTCCAAGTGGACCCAAGGAGATACTGGAAGGGGGCAGGTGGGGTGCACTGGTCCCAGTTGGAGATGTGGGGGCAATGGCGGATGGGATTGTTAAATGCCTGAGGGGTAATGGGATTGTGCCGGACCGTGAAGAATTTGAAGAAAAATATGGGTTGGACCGCGTAGGTCGCCAGTACATGTGGGTTCTCTTGCCAGGGTTGGCAACAGATGCTTAGGGTGGTTCATATTATCAGCGGGCTGGATGTCGGCGGGGCAGAGGTGATGCTGCTCAAGTTGCTGGAGCTTCCCTCTGAAGACATCCGGCACGAGGTTATTTCGCTTAGCGACATAGGGCCGATTGGCGATCGGATACGACTCGCTGGCGTTACGGTGGAAGCGCTGGGGGTGCGTCGCGGTGTTCCGAGTCTGTCTGGTTTTTTCAGGCTGGTGAGAAAGCTGAGGTCCGGACGACCGGATGTGGTCCAAACGTGGATGTACCACGCGGATCTGATGGGCGGAGTGGCGGCCCGCCTTGCAGGGGTGCCCACGGTGATCTGGAATGTTCAGCACAGCGACTTGTCGCCCGCTCACAGTAAACGGATGGTGCGTATTCTGGCGCGCGTGAACGCGTGGGTATCGGGGAGAGTGCCCGACGGCATTATCAGTTGTTCTCATACCGGGCAGAAGGTGCATGTGGCACATGGGTATCAAGAGAAGAAATTCATCGTCATTGGCAACGGTACAGACCTTTCGCGTTTTCGGCCCAACAAATCCGATGGGCAATCAGTTCGTGCAGAGCTAGGGCTACCTCAGAACGCACCGCTGGTGGGCATGCTCGCACGGTTTGATCCGCAGAAGAACCACGCCGGCTTTCTGGAAGCGGCCGGGTACGTGCATCAGCGGTTACCCGAGGTGCACTTCCTTCTGGCGGGGAAGGATGTGACTGCGGAGAACGAGACGTTGGAGGCAGGCATCCGAAAGCACGGACTGGAGGAGGTCTGTCACTTGCTGGGGCCACGATCCGATACGCCTCGGTTGATGGCTGCACTGGATGTGTACGTGTCGTCGTCGAGCTTCGGTGAAGGATTTCCAAACGTGCTCGGCGAAGCGATGGCGAGTGC
>PWVP01000023.1 GCA_003561815.1 Campylobacterota bacterium
ACGACTACATCATTATCGACTCGCCACCGGCGCTGGGCCTGATCACCATCAACGCCCTGAGTGCCGCCCACTCGGTGATTATCCCCATTCAGTGCGAGTACTTTGCGCTCGAGGGGCTCGCTCAGCTGCTCAACACCATCAAGCTGGTAAAAAAGACCATCAATCCCGCCCTGCAGATTCGCGGCTTTTTGCCCACCATGTTCACCAATGGCAACAACCTCTCCAAGCAGGTCTTTGCCGATCTCAAAGAGCACTTCAGTCCCAAACTCTTCCCCGCCAGTGAGCAGGAGGCGATGGATGAGGGGTATATCTACATCCCGCGAAATGTGAAGCTGGCCGAGTCGCCAAGCTTTGGTAAGCCGGTGATTCTCTATGATGTGAAGTCCTCCGGGTCAACGGCCTATCAGCATCTGGCCGGGGCAATTCTCTCGGGGGGAGTGCAGGTTGGCCGCTAAACGACACACGCTCGGGCGCGGCATCGGCGCCATTTTGGAGGAGGTGGAGGAGGCGTACGCCTCAGATATCCGGAGCAACACCGAGGCGGTGATGACACTGGAGGTGGGGGAGATTGAGCCCAATCCGTTTCAGCCGCGCACCCACTTTGATGAGGAGGCGCTTGCCGATCTGGCGCGATCGATCCAGACCCATGGTCTGCTTCAGCCGGTGGTGGTGATTCGCAAAGAGGAGCGCTTTGTCCTGATTGCGGGTGAGCGCCGACTGCGCGCGAGCAGGCTGGTTGGTCTGGAGACCATCCGCGCGATTGTGGCGGACATCTCCTATAGCAAGCTGCGTGAACTGGCGCTGATTGAGAATATTCAGCGCCAGGATCTCAATCCGATCGAGCTGGCCCACTCCTTTAAGGAGCTGATTGAGGAGCACGACCTGACCCATGAGGCGCTTGCGGAGCTGGTGGGCAAAAGCCGCGCCTATGTGACCAACATGCTGCGCCTTTTGCAGCTGGGAAGCTACGCCCGCGAAGCGCTGCTTCAAAGCCGCATCACCTACGGCCACGGCAAGGTGCTCGTCGGGCTTGATGGCGCACAGGAGCGCAAGGTGGTCGATTCGATCGTCAACCAGCGCTTGAGTGTGCGCGATACCGAGACGCTGCTTCAGAGCGTCAAGCCCCCCAAAGAGAAGGCCAAAAAACCCAAAACCGAGTCCGCCACCGAGAAGCTCGATCTGAGCGATATCGTCATTACGCTCAAGGCGCACGGGATTGCGGTGACGCAGCAGGGGGGCAACCGCCTGGTGGTGACTTTTGATTCACCCCAAAGCCGCGATACCTTTCTGGAGCTGATTGAAAAGTAACCATCCGGCCACGCTCTCTTAGGCGGGCGGCTAAGAAGATTTAGCCGCTCTATGATAGGATTTCGCACAAATTATCTCGGGGAGACTCCATGATCGATTTTAGTCTTGAAATTATGGGAACAACACTAATCGTTTTCCTCTTCCTGCTCATCTTCCTGAACTACACCTTCTTTAAGCCGATGCTTGCACATCTTGATAAGCGAAAAGAGCATCTGGCGCAGAACCAGGGAAGTGCCGAGGGGGATAAGGATGAGGCGCTTGCGCTCCATCAGGAGGCGGCAACGGTGATTGCCCAGGCCAAGCAGGAGGCGGCCCGTATCCGTGAGAGCGCTATAGCGACCGCTAAGGCCGAAGTGGAGCAGAAGCTCGAGAGTGAGCGCGCACGCATCGCCCAGGAGGAGGCGGCCCAGATGAGCCGTCTGGAGGAGGAGGAGGCTGCGCTTCGTAACACCCTTTTGGGTCAGGCTCCCCTCTTTAAAGAGGCACTTAAAGCCAAGCTGGCTGTAGCCAACTGAAAGGAGAGGTGTTGAATCTGAAACTGTTATCCATTCTACTGTTGTCTGCCACCGGCTTATGGGCGGCTGGCGAGACCGATACGCTACCCCGTACGGTCAACTTTCTGATCTTTGCATGGCTCTGCTACTTTTTCTTTGCCAATATGCTAAAGCGCTACTTCGGTAGCCGCCGCGACGAGATTGCCGGTGCCTTTGAGAAGGTCCAGGATCGCATCAAAGAGGCCAAAGCAGCGCGGGAAGCGGCACAGCGTGAGCTGGATGAGGCGCGCGTCAAGGCAGAGGAGATTATCGGCCACGCTAAAAACGAAGCCCAGATGCTCTCTGAGCGGATTTTGCAGCGCGGTGAGGAGGAGCTGGCACTTCTGGGTCGCCAGCAGAACGAAGCACTGGCTGTGGCCAATAACCGCATGGTTCGTGCCGTGGTCTCTGAGACGATGGCTGAGATCCTGCAGGGCGATGAGATTCTCGCCGATCAAGAGCAGGTTGTGGACAACCTGATTAAAAGGGTCGCCTAATGAGTAATCGAATCGTGGCTAAGCGGTACGCAAACGCCCTGTGCAAGATTGCCAGTGGTGCTGAGCTGGACAAGCTCACCGAGCAGATTGCTTCACTCAAGCCTCTCTATAGCCATCCGCGCTTTTTGGAGATTGTTAAGTCACCCCTGATTGCGCCGGATCAGAAAGCGGCTTTGTTGATTGAGGCGATCGAAGCACCCTCGGAGAAGATTAAAAACCTCATTCGCCTGGTTGCTGAGAAGCGCCGTTTAATGGCGCTTCCGGCGGTGGCGGCCGAGCTGCTCTCCCTTCAGGCGGAGCGGAGCGGCAACTATCGTGGCACTATCCACTCCAGCTCCGAGCTGGAGGCCAAAAAGGCCGACGAACTGGCCAAGGCGCTCTCCAGTCGACTGGGCAAAAGTGTCGCACTCTCCCAAGGGGCGAAACCCTACGATGGTGTGAAGGTTTCCATTGAGGATCTCGGGCTGGAGGTGGACTTCTCCAAAACGCAGATTCGTCAGCAAATTCTGAGTCATATTCTCAAAGGCCTCTAGGCCGTTTATCATACGAAAGGAGTTTTTTGTGGCACTCAAGACCGAAGAGATCAGCACGATTATCCGTGACCGCATCGAAAACTTCGAGCTTAAACTGGATATTCAGGAGGTCGGTAAGGTAGTCTCTATCGCCGACGGTATTGCGAAAGTATACGGCCTGAAAAATGTGATGGCCGAAGAGATTGTGGAGTTTGACAATGGCGCAAAGGGCTTGGCCCTGAACCTCGAAGAGGATAGCGTCGGCGTTGTGGTACTGGGCAAAAGCACCGGTATCTCAGAGGGCAGCGATGTGAAGCGCACCGGAAGCCTTCTGTCTGTACCCGTGGGCGACGGCATGATTGGCCGCGTGGTCAATGCGCTGGGCGAGCCCATCGACGGCAAAGGCCCGATCGAGTCGAGCCAGAGCCGTTTTGTGGAGGCTAAGGCGCCTGGAATCATGGATCGTAAATCGGTACATGAGCCGCTTCAGACCGGTGTTAAAGCAATCGACTCGCTTGTGCCGGTGGGTCGTGGTCAGCGGGAGCTGATTATTGGTGACCGCCAGACCGGTAAAACCACCGTTGCGGTAGATGCCATCATCTCCCAAAAGGGCCAGGATGTGGTCTGTATCTATGTGGCGGTTGGACAGAAACAGTCCAGCGTTGCACAGGTGGTGCGCCGCCTGGAGGAGCACGGTGCGATGGAGTACACCATTGTGGTGGCTGCCGGTGCCAGTGAGTCGGCGGCGATGCAGTATCTTGCCCCCTATACCGGTGTTACCATGGGGGAGTACTTCCGCGATAACGCGCGCCATGCACTGATTGTCTATGATGATCTCTCCAAGCATGCGGTCGCCTACCGTGAGATGTCACTGCTGCTCCGCCGTCCTCCGGGTCGTGAGGCGTTCCCCGGTGATGTCTTCTATCTCCACTCCCGCCTACTCGAGCGTGCAGCCAAGATGAGTGACGAGAAGGGTGCGGGCAGCCTGACGGCACTTCCTATCGTTGAGACCCAGGGCGGCGATGTCTCTGCCTACATCCCCACCAATGTGATCTCCATCACCGATGGCCAGATCTTCTTGGAGACCGACCTCTTTAACTCCGGTGTTCGTCCGGCGATCAATGTGGGCATCTCAGTCTCTCGCGTAGGCGGTGCGGCACAGATTAAGGCGATGAAGCAGGTGGCAGGCACCCTGAAGCTCGATCTGGCACAGTTTAGGGAGCTTCAGGCGTTTAGCCAGTTTGCCTCTGATCTGGATGAGGCGAGCCGCAAGCAGCTCGAGCGTGGTCAGCGTATGGTGGAGGTTCTCAAGCAGCCCCCCTACTCACCGCTGACGGTCGAGAAGCAGGTGGCGGTGATTTTTGCCGCCTCTAAAGGCTACCTTGACGCTATTCCTGCCTCTGAAGTTCAGCGCTTTGAGGCGGAGCTCTACCCCTTCCTGGAGGCGAAATATCCCCAGATTCTTGAGGCGGTTCGCACCAAGAAGCAGGTGGATAAAGAGCTTGAGGCGGAGCTGGCCAAAGCACTCGATGACTTCCTGAGCGTCTTTAGTACAGAAGGCTAGGCGTTATTATGGCAGG
>PWVP01000067.1 GCA_003561815.1 Campylobacterota bacterium
CCAAAATCGTCGCCGATCGCCCCTATCTGAAGCTGCGTAACGATCTCTTTATCGGCACCCTCTCACTGCCCAAAAACAGCTTCGGTAAAAAGCGGCCCAACGGCTATCTGATGATGCTCGGGGTGCGCGGACGGGATCTCTTTATCCCCGCAAACGAACTCAATGGGGCCCAAAACGGCGATCTGGTGATTGCCCAGTCGCTGGGGCGGCGGCGTGGCCGTCCGGCGGCGAAGATTATCTTTGTGGCCGAGAGCAACCTCAAAGCCCCCATCGGCTACCTGGCCCAATCGGGGCGGCAGATGGTGGTGCTGGATCTGGACTCCACCGTACCGATGCCGGTCACCACGAAGCAGAAGGCGCTTAAAGGGCTGCCCGAAGGCACCGTCGTCACCGTCGATCCCCAAAGCGGCGATATCGCCGAGATTTTAGGGCACCTGGAGGATCCGGCGGTGGATGAGGCGATTGTGCTCGCGCGCAACAACCGCGAAGATCACTTCGGTGCCGATCTGATCCTGGAGGCCAAAAGCCACGGCATGAAGGTAGACAAAAGCCTCTATCCCGATCGCAAGGATCTCACCGATCTGCCGTTTATCACCATCGATCCGGTCAGCGCCAAGGATTTTGACGATGCGATCTACTACGACACCGCCCGCCACACCCTCTATGTGGCCATCGCCGATGTGAGCGCCTATGTCCACGAGTACGGCCCGATCGATAAAGAGGCGATCAAGCGGGGCTTTACCTTCTATATGCCCCACAAATCGGTGCCGATGCTGCCTCGGGAGCTGAGCGAAGAGATGTGCTCGCTCAAACCCGGTGTCGATCGGCTCGCCTTTGTCTTTAAGCTCGAGCTTGATGAGCAAAACCGCGTCAAAGATCACACGCTCTATGAGGCGATCATCCACTCTCAGGTGCGCTACCACTACGATCGCATCGATGCGCTTTTAGAGGGGGCCCGCGCCGAAGCGATCGATGAGCCGATCTTAAAGTGGCTGCTGCCGCTGCGCGATCTTATTATCAAGCTTCGCAAGCGCCGTCTGCAGAAGGGCTTTAGCTTCCACAACCCCGAGATTGAGCTGGTTCTGGATAAGGATCTCAGCCTCAAAGAGACCATCAAAGCCCAGGAGACCCTCTCGCACAAGCTGATCGAGGAGTGTATGCTTCTGGCCAACTGTGCGGCGGCTGGCTACTTCACCTTCGGCATCTTTCGCACCCATGAGCCGCCCGAAGATCGCGCCATCACCGATCTGCTCAGCGATCTGGCCCAGGTGGGTGTCCATGTCGCCCCCCAGCGAACGCTCCATCAGACCGTGGAGATGATTCAGGCTGAAGCCGAGGCGCAGGGGTTGCGTGAGCAGATCGATCGGCTGGTGATTCGATCGATGAAGCGCGCGCAGTACACCTACGACAATGTCGGCCACTTCGGGCTGGGCTTTGAGCGCTACACCCACTTCACCTCCCCGATTCGGCGCTACTCGGATCTGATGCTCCACCGGCTGCTAAAGGCGATTATCGGTCACGACACCAAACGGCGCGACTATCTGCTCAGCGCCCTGCAGCGCCTGGCACCCCAGATCAGTATGCTCGAAGCGGAGGTGAGCCGCATGGAGTGGCAGTATGCCGATCGGGTCTACGCCCGCTGGGCGGCCAAACGGATCGGAACGGTGCTAGAGGGGTTTGTCACCGATGTGGGTGCCCCCGGTCGCGATGCGATTGTCGAGATCGAAGATCCGCAGATTCAGGGCTTTCGCGTCTTCGTCCCCCGGGTGAAAAAGCAGCCGCTGCACCTCTTTGAGCGGGTGCGCGTCCAGCTGGCCGAAGCCCATCTGGCCACCACCCGCATCACCGCCTATCTGGAGGCTTAAAGGGTGTACCGCAATGAGTTTGATCGTCTGCTCGCCTCGGATAAGCCGCTCCCGCGGGCAGTGATGCTCTATGGGGAGTGCGAGTTCTTTTTCGATCACTACACCCAGCGCATCATCGATCGGCTCCCCGATGATGTGGAGAGCCTGAAGCTCTATCACAACGAGTTCAATCTCGATCAGGCGCGCAGCCATCTGCAAGAGCCGGGGCTCTTTGGCAGTGGCAACCTCCTGATTGCCAAAAGCGAGAAAAAGATTGACGCTAAAAGCTTAAAGAGTCTGCTTGAGGCGCTGGATCGCAACCCAAGCTGCTGGCTGATTCTGCACTACGAGGTCAATGACGCGAAGGATTTTCGGGCCAAATCCCCCCTCTTTGATCCCAAAAAGCACCCCGATCGCTGCTTTGTGCGCTTTTTTGAGCCTAAGCCTCAGGAGGCGGCGCTCTTTTTAAAGGATCTCGCCGCCCAAAAGGGGCTCACCCTCGGCGAAGCGGGAGCGCACCACCTGCTGCGGCTCAATGACTACAATCTGGCACTAAGCATCGGGGAGCTTGAGAAGCTCGCTATTATCGGCAGCAGTGAAGCTAAGGCGATGGATCAGGTGGTGGCTGGACACGCTGAGGGGGATCTCTTCGACCTGGTGCGCCAGCTGCTGAGCAAACGCCCCTTTGTCCGCGAGCTCGATCAGCTCTTTTTAGAGGGGATGGATGAGATTAGCGTCGTTGGTGAGCTGCAGAAGATTCTCGCGCAACTCTTTCTCTTTTTCTGCTCGGCGCGCCTGAGCGGCCAGCCCGATAGCCGCGAGATTCTGGGCTACCGGCTGCCAAAGGATATCGAGCAGGAGCGCGCGGCACTGGCCATTCGGCTCAGTCGCCGCCACTTTATGGAGATCCTGGAGGCGCTAAGCGATCTGGAGCTTCTCTTTAAGAGCCCCGAAGCGCACTATGGCGACAAACGATCGCAACTACTCAGTCGTTTAATCGAGATACAAACTAAAATTTTGTAAGATCCGCGCTTACCAAAATCCTTGCTCTTGCATGCACAGCATAAAAGGGCCAAAGTCCAAAAGGAGTCTTCATTGACGAAACATTATGAGACAATGTTCATCCTCAAGCCCACCCTCAACGAAGAGGAGGCGGCGGCCAAGATCGCCCAGTTTGAGGAGATCATCACCAACAACGGCGGCGAAGTGGTCGCCACCGAGAAGCTGGGCGTCAAAAACCTCGCCTACGCCATCGACAAGTTTGAGCGCGGCAACTACACCGTTATCTACTACACCGCCGCAGACGGCAAGCTCAACAAAGAGCTCGAGCGGGTCTATCGTATCACCGAAGATATTCTGCGCCACATCGTGATCAAGTATGAGCGCAAAGTGGAGATCGCCGCGTGGGAGAACATGGTCAAGCGCGCCAAAGGCGAAGAGCACAAAGCGGTCAAGCTCTCTGAGAGCAGCCAGCCGAGAGGCCCCAGAGGTCCGCGCGGTCCGCGTCCGCCCCGTGGCGAGTACAATCGCGACAGCCGCCCGCCGCGTGAGGGGTCTGCTCGCCCGCAGAGCAGCGAGGCCAAGCCCGCCGCCGAGACCGAGAGCAAAGCGGCCCAGTAGCCATGTATAACAAGGTACTGCTCATCGGCAACCTCACCCGCGATGTGGAGCTGCGCTACACCCAGAGCGGCACCGCTATCGGGAAGTTCGGTCTGGCCACCAATCGAAAGTGGAAAGATCGCACCACCGGCGAAGATCGCGAAGAGGTGATGTTTGTCGATGTGAGCGTTTTTGGCCGTAGTGCCGAGATCGCCAATCAGTATCTGGCTAAAGGGCGTCGCGTCTTTGTGGAAGGGCGCTTAGTGCTCGATCGCTGGACCGATCAAAACGGCCAGCCGCGCAGCAAACACTCCATCAATGCCGACACCGTGCAGTTTCTCGACTCAAAGGGGAGCGGCGGACCCGGTGGCGGCCAGCAGGATGAGTACGGCAGCAACCAAGGCGGCGGTTACGGCAACGATTACGAGGGTGGCGGCTACGCCGCCCCCTCTACACCACCGCCTGCCCAGTCGGCGCAACCCCCCAGGCGCCCCACCCCACCTCAGGTGGATATCACCGATGATGAAATACCCTTTTAAAGGAAAACCAAATGGCCGATAGAGCGAAGTTTTATAAAAGACACTGTAAATATACCGAGGCGAAGATTGAGTTTGTGGACTACAAAGATACCCACCTGCTCAAGCACTCCCTCTCTGAGCGGTTTAAGATTATGCCCCGCCGCCTGACCGGCAACACCAAGCAGGCACAGGACATGGTTCGTGTCGCCATCAAGCGCGCGCGACACATGGCGCTGGTTCCCTACACCACCGATCGCAAAACCATCGGCGAGAGCCGCTAAGCCACTGGCCCTCCCCTGTGGGGGCCAGTTTTTAAAGCCCCAGATGGGGCAAAATCTCCCTTAGATCTTTACGCTCCACTACCACATTCGCCTCTTTTTTTAGCACCTCTTTAGCGCAGAACGCAATACGGGTATCGGCGTGGGCAAACATCGATCGATCGTTGGCGCCATCGCCCACCACC
>PWVP01000109.1 GCA_003561815.1 Campylobacterota bacterium
AGCCAGTTGACCTGTGCCCGCGCTTTTTGGTGGCTGGCCAGCAGCACCACCCCGAAAAAGAGGGTGATAATCGCCACCAATCCCAGCCAGAGTCCGATGCGCCGCCGCCGCGTGTGAAGGGTGCTCACGGCTCTGTCCGATCCAGGCAGGGCAGGGTGAGGGTAAAGGTGCTGCCCTGGTGCTCCTGTGAACGCACCGTCAGGGTGCCACCCATCTGCTGAGCCAGTCTGCGGGAGATGTAGAGCCCCAGCCCACTGCCGCTATAGCGATCGGTGTGCGCCCGCTTAAAGGGGCTAAAGAGCTCATCTAAGCGATCAGGATGGATGCCAACGCCGGTATCGACCACATCGATCCGCACACGGCATGGATCGGGCGCCTCATCGCGGACGGCATACCGGATGGTGATGGCCCCTTCGGGGGTGAACTTGGCGGCGTTACTCAGAAGGTTGAGCAGAATCTGCTTCAGCCGCATCGCATCCGCTTCGACGCGGCAGGGGGCACGGCTGCCCATAATCTCAAGCGTGACGCCCGGCTGGAGGTTGGGGGCGATGATGGATTGGCACTCTTTGAGAAGCTCCGCGATCTCAACCGGCTCTTTTCGAAGCTCCAGACCCCCCGCCTGGAGTTTGGAGAGATCGAGGATGTCGGCGATGAGTGCCAGCAGGTGCTCGGCTGAGAGGTTGGCCCGCTTGACATAGCGCAGGGCGTCACGATCGAGCGGCAGACTGAGCAGCAGCTCCTGGTAGCCGATGATGGAGTTAAGCGGTGTGCGCATCTCATGGCTCATGGAGGCGATAAAGTGCTGCTCGGCTTTGAGCGCCCTCTCAAGCTCCACTTTGGCCGTTTTGATACTCTGGCGGTTCTGGGCAAGCCATCCGCCACTGATAGCCAGCAGCGCAAAGAGCATGGCGCTCAGGGTGAGGCCAAATGCGACACTGCGATCGAGAAAGGCCGGCTCATCGGAGTGACTCAGCCCAATCAGGAAGCCGGCGTTTTGGCCCTGGGTGTCGGTGATGGCCGTGAGGGTCAAAACCCCATAGCCGGAAGATTGTTTGAGGGTGAGAGCGCCCGAGCTGCGCGAATCCAGCAGTGTGTGCAGATCGGGGTGATCTTTAAACGCCTCCAGCAGGCAGCTGCGATCAGCACTCAAAGGGGCGGCGGCATCGGGAAGGGTGGCATTGGGATCCTCCATCCAGAAATCGCTATGCAGCGGCCAGGGGGCAAAGAGGTGGCGCTGGGACTCAAAGAGGGTCTGATGGTGCTGATCGGCATCGACGACAAACGCAAACTCCCAGCTCTCAAGCAGCTGGGCAATGCGCGTGTGCACCGCCTCAAAGGGCATACTCAGCTCGACGCTGCCTAGGTGCTCGCCTTTGTCATTGACGATGGGAAAGACGCTTCGAAAGCCGGAGTAGAGCCGCCCGGCCTCAAACCCAAAAACCGGTCGCAGTTCGCGGTTGGCCACCTCCACCGAGTGGCGCACACCCACAAGAGAGTCGCCATAGGCCTCTGGCCGGTGAAAGCGCAGAAAGCTCTCGCCATCGGGCAGGTGGAAGTGAAACTGACGAAAACCGCGCTCGAGCAGCTTGCTGTTTTTGGGCGCAAGGTGTGCATAGAGCGCTTCGCGGGCGCTGTCGCGCTGCATAGGATCGTGCGCGCGCTTGAGGAGTGCCAGGGTGGTCTCATTGTCTAAAACATAGCTCTCCACCGCGTGCTCGATAAGCCCCTCATTGACCTGAGTGGCCGCTCGCCAGGCGAGCTTTTGCATCTGGCTCTGCTCCTCTAAAAAGCGCTGCTCATGCCCATCGCGCAGATAGATCAAAATCCCATAGACACTAAGCCACAGCAGTACCGCCACAGCAGCAAAGGGCAGTATGGTGATGGCTCTCTCTTTGAAGGTGCGCAGCTTCAACAACTTCCCCCGATGCATTGGTAGCAATAAGGGTAGCTAAAAATCACTAAATATGGTCGCAGAAAGGGGGCTTCGCCCAGGGCGGGCGAAGCGAAGGATCTAGCGAACCAGATCGAAGAAGAAGTCGGTCTGGGCGATCTGTTTGGTCTCGTCATCCATGATGTCGAGGAACTTGTTGACCGTCCAGGTCAGCAGGTTGATCGCGCCTTTGTAGCCGACAATGCTGTAGCGGTGCATATGGTGGCGATCGAAGATCGGGAAACCGATACGCAGCAGCGGGGTGCCGGTGTCGCGCTCAAGCTCTTTGCCGTAGCTGTTGCCGATGAGCAGATCGACCGGCTCGGTAAAGAGGAGGCTTCTAAGATGCCACAGGTCTTTACCCGCCCAGACATGGCAGCTCTCTTTGGCCGGTGACTGATCGAGGATCTCCCGTGCCTGTGCTTCCCAGCCATCGGGGGCGTTGTGACAGAGCAGGTGGGTCGGCTCGCCGCCGAGCTCGATAAGAAACTGCGCCATACCCAGCACGAAATCGGGATCGCCGTAGATGGCGAACTTCTTATCGTGGATATAGGGGTAGCTATCCTGCATCGCATCGACCAGTTTGGCCCGCTGCGCTTTGAGGCTCTCAGGAACCGGCTTGCCGCTGATCTCAGAGAGCTTCATCACCATCTCATCGGTGCCCTTAAGCCCCATGGGGCGTACACCGATCGCCTCTTGCTTAAACTTGTTTTTACAGATTTTCAGCGTTTTGGGCGTGGTGAAAGGCTGCATGCTCATCACCCACTGGGCGCTGGAGGCATCACGCAGTTTTTCCAGCGGTGTACCGCCGGCGAACATCTTGTAGTTGCCCGCACCGTAATCCCACTGCTCGCTGTGATCGGGCAGTACCACCGTCTCGATGCCGAACGCTTCAGCGATCTCTTTTTCATCGGCGATGGAGCCCAGATAGGTCTCAAAACCGGGGATGAGGTTCAGCCGGGGCTTCTTCTCTTTGGCCACGGTTTTGTTCAGCTGCTTGAGGGTCTCAACCAGCATGTTGTCATAGCCGGTGAGGTGGCTGCCTACGAAGCTGGGCGTATGGGCATAGACCACCGGATAATCCTGGGGGATCAGCTCATCGACCCGGGCGTTATCGATAAAGGCGTTGAGGTCATCACCGATCACTTCGGCCATACAGGTGGTCGAAACGGCGATCATCTCCGGCTCATAGACCGCTTTACAGTTCTCCAGGCCGCGCTTCATGTTGTTCACGCCGCCAAAAACCGCCGCATCTTCGGTCATGGAGTCGCTCACACACGGGGTGGGCTCTTTGAAGTGGCGGGTAAAGTAGGTGCGGAAGTAGGCGACACAGCCGTGGCTTCCGTGCACATAGGGCATGGTGTTCTCAAAGCCCAGCGCCACCATCACGGCCCCCAAGGGCTGGCACGCTTTGGCGGGGTTGATGGTGATCGCCTCGCGCTTGAAGTTGAGCTCCTGATACTCTTTGGTTTTGGTCCACTCGGCAACCTCTTTGACCTTGTCCGCTGAGGGCATATCCTCAAACTGCTTTTTGTTCTGGAGCACATCGCTGTACTCCGGCTGCAAAAAGAGATCTTTGCCGTTTACAATACTCTCTGTGGTTTGCATATCTTTCTCCTTGCCCCTCAACTCATCCGTTTATTGGGGTTGATGCAGGGGCTTCACAAAGCCCCTGAAGTTCTGCCTTAAGCGGTGGCGTTTTCCCAGGGAGCCTGGGTGTGGCTCCAGACCGGGCTGTTGATCGCCATGTCCATATCCTTAGCGAAGATGGCGAAGCCATCAAAGCCGTGGTACGG
The DNA here is from genome assembly GCA_003561815.1 of Campylobacterota bacterium. GTDB lineage: Bacteria > Campylobacterota > Campylobacteria > Campylobacterales > SZUA-545 > CSSED11-302. The sequence goes on from PWVP01000109.1 coordinate 3,727, forward strand.
GCCGCTGTAGTCCCAGCTGTGCATCTGCCTGAAGGGCAGGCCCATCTTCTGGAAGGTGTACTTCTCTTTTACCCCCGCAGCGACCATGTCGGGCTTGAGCTTTTTGCAGAACGCTTCGAGCTCGTACTCGTTGGCATCGTCGTAGATGAGCGTGGAGCGCTCGATCTCCTCTTTGGTCCGGGTGTAGTCATCGTTGTGGGCAAACTCATAGCCGGTACCGATAATCTCCATACCCAGATCCTCATAGGCGCCAATCACATGGCGCGGGCGCAGGCCGCCGACATAGAGCATCACGGTTTTGCCCTCCAGACGGGGCTTATACTTCGCGATCACCGCATCCATGACCGGCTTATACTTCGCGATCACCTTTTCGCAGTTGTCCTGAATGGTTTTATCAAACTGCTTGGCGATCTCACGCAGCGACTCGTAGGTCTTGGTGGGGCCGAAGAAGTTGTACTCCAACCAGGGAATCTCAAACTCCTGCTCCATGTAGCGGCTGATGTAGTTCATCGAGCGGTAGCAGTGGAGCAGATTCAGCTTCGCTTTGGGGCCGTTTTTGATCTCATTGAGGGTGGCGTCGCCAGACCACTGAGCGATCACGCGCAGACCCATCTCCTCCAGCAGAATCCGGCTCGACCACGCATCGCCGCCGATGTTGTAGTCGCCGATGATCGAGACGTC
>PWVP01000093.1 GCA_003561815.1 Campylobacterota bacterium
ACCAGTTTCCCGAGCTGGAGTCTTACTTCGAAAGTGAGCGCTTTGGGGTGCATCTGCCCCATTTGCGGGCCTATCTGATGGAGTGGGCGAGTGATAGCGGGAATTTTAAGGGGTGTTGCGTCGGCTAGATAGAGGGGCCGCCTGTGGTGGCGGCCAGAAACTAGCCTTTGTAGGCGGCGATGGCTTCAGCGAGGATCGCTTCAGCCGCTTTAGCGTCCTGAAACTCTTTGACCTTGACCCATTTGTTGGGCTCCAGGATCTTGTAGGTCTCAAAGAAGTTCTTGATGCGATCGACGGTGATTTTGGGTAGATCGTCCAGGGCGTTGACCTCATTAAACTGCGGGTCGATCTTGCTGTGCGGTACGGCGATGAGCTTCTCATCCTGTCCGGACTCATCCTCCATCACCAGCACACCGATCAGGCGGCAGGGAATAACCGAGCCGGGTACAAGCGGGTACTCGCCGAGCACCAGAATGTCCGCCGGGTCGCCATCGGCTGAGAGGGTGTTGGGGATAAAGCCGTAGTTGGCCGGATAGTAGACTGCTGAGAACATCACGCGATCGACAAAGACCGCACCGGAGGCTTTGTCCACTTCGTATTTGATATTGGAGCCGTACGGGATTTCGATGACGGCATTGAGTTTGTCGGGGTTGGAGCCGACCGGAATTTTAGATAGATCCATAAGAATCTCCCCTCTTAAAGTTTGGATTGAACGAAAGCGTTCATATCGGCGACGATGGTCTCGATATCGCGCTCACCGTCGATTTTGTGCAGCAGCCCTTTGGCCTCGTAGAACTTCTGGATCTCTGCCAAAGGATCGGTATAGACCTTCATGCGGTTGTTGAACACCTCGACATTATCATCGGCACCGCGCGCACGGCCCAAAACGCGATCGCAGGCGGTCTGTTCGCTCACCACCACTTCGATGACGCTCATGAGTTTTACCTCGTCGTCCTTGCTCAAAAGCTCATCCAGAGCGGTCATCTGCTCACCGCTGCGGGGGTAGCCGTCGATAATCACCGCCTCTTTATCGCTTCTTTTGATCGCGCCCACAATGGTAGAGACGACGATCTCTAAGGGCACAAGGTTGCCTTTGGAGACGAAGCTATCAATCAGTTTGCCCTGTTCGCTACCGCTGGCCACCTCTTCACGCAGCAGATCGCCGGTGGAGAAGTGAACGATTTTATCCGCATTGCGCTCGGCAATCAGACTGGCGTCGGTGGTTTTACCGCTGCCAGGGGCACCAATAACAAGAAATAGCTTTTTCATCTGATGTGACTCCTTTTGGGTTTGGGTTATTTGGCCGGTTTGCGGATGCGCAGGTTGAGTTCGCGCAGCTGCACCTCATCGGCGGCGGCTGGCGCCTCAGCCATCATACACTGTGCCCGCTGGGTTTTTGGAAAGGCGATCACATCGCGGATGCTGCTTGAGCCGCTTAGGAGCATGATGAGCCGATCGAGCCCCAGTGCGAAGCCGCCGTGCGGTGGCGCACCGTATTTGAGCGCATCGAGCAGAAAGCCAAACTTCTCGCGCTGCTCCTCATGGCCGATGCCCAGCAGCTCAAACACCTTCTGCTGCGTCTGCTCATCGTGGATACGGATGCTGCCGCCGCCAAGCTCGTAGCCGTTGAGCACGATGTCATAAGCGATGGACTCGATCTGCTCGACCTCTTCGCAATCGAGGCTTTTAGGGCGGGTAAAGGGGTGGTGCAGGGCGTTGACTTTGCCCTCATCGATCTCAAACATGGGGAAATCGACCACCCAGACAAAGCGGTAGCTCTTCTCATCGGCCAGCTTGAGGAGGCGCCCCAGCTCGTTGCGCAGGCGCCCCATGTAGTCCAGGACTGTCTTTTTATCCCCCGCGCCAAAGAAGATAAGATCCCCCTCCTGGGCACCGGTGCGCTCAACGATCGCCGCCTGTTCGCCTTCGCTTAAAAACTTCACGATCGGCCCTTGCAGAGCCCCCTCTTTGAGCTTGATCCATGCCAGGCCTTTAGCGCCGAATTTGGCCACAAACTCTGTGAGGCCATCGATCTCTTTGCGCGTTAGCTGCTCGCCGCCGGGAACACGCAGCGCTTTGATGCGGTTGGTGTGCGGACTCTGAGCAATCTGGGCAAAGACCTTCAGATCGGTCTGGGTGAGCAGATCGAGCACATCCACCATCGCCAGATCAAAGCGCAGATCGGGCTTGTCCGATCCGTACTTCTCCGTCGCCTCTTTATGGGTGATGCGATCAAAGGGTAGCTGCACCTTGTGCCCTGCGGCGCGAAAGGCGGCCTCTAGCAGCTTCTCAGCAGCAGCCATGACGCCCTCCTGATCGCAGAAGCTCATCTCCACATCCACCTGGGTAAACTCCGGCTGCCGATCGGCGCGCAGATCCTCATCGCGAAAGCAGCGCGCAATCTGGTAGTAGCGATCAAAGCCGCCCACCATCAGCAGCTGCTTAAAGAGTTGCGGCGACTGGGGCAGGGCGTAAAACTCGCCAGGATGTACCCGGCTGGGCACCAGATAGTCGCGCGCCCCTTCGGGGGTGGGGCGGGTGAGGATCGGGGTCTCCACCTCTAAAAACCCCATCTCATCCAGGGCGTTTCGCATCGCGTGGGTCACCCGTGAGCGTAGCTGAAAGATCTCGAGCATCCGGGGGCTGCGCAGATCCAGATAGCGGTAGCGAAGCCGCGTATCCTCATGGACCCGCTCATCGCCAATCTCAAAGGGCGGCGTCGCGCTGCGGTTTTCGACCCGCAGATCGGAGACGATCACCTCGATCGAGCCGGTTTTGAGCCGTGGGTTGGCCAGCCCTTCGCCCCGCTTTCGCACCCGGCCGGTGGCCACGAGAACGCACTCATCGCGTACACCGGTGGCGCTTTCGTGTGCGGCGCTGTTTTCGGTCGGATCGCACACGAGCTGAATCAGGCCGCTGCGATCGCGTAGATCCAGAAAGATCACGCCGCCGTGATCGCGGTAGCTCGCCACCCAGCCGGCTACGGTGATCTCTTGATCGATATGGGCCTCTGTTAAATCTGTGCAGTAATGTGTTCGCAAATTGATTCCCTTTGGTAACACCCGTTTTCAAAAGAAGCGGTATTCTAGCGAAAGTTGCTTGATCGCGTCCGCTTTTCAATCGCCGGCTGGTAAAATGCCCCGTTATGGTCAATATTTCTGAACGGATCGGTCGGGTGAAGTGTGTGGGCGTGCGGATGCGTCCCAACTCGCCTGAGCTGAAAAAATACTTTTTAGATCTCAAACTCTATCTGGATCAAAAGGGGATCGAGACGCTGCTCGATGCCGAGTCGGCGCAGATGATCGGACTTAGGGGGGTCGATGAGCACACCCTCTATAGCCGATCGGACTTTCTCATCTCCATCGGTGGTGACGGGACGCTGATCGCACTGGCGCGGCGCAGTTTTAAGTACGAGAAGCCGATTTTGGGCGTGAATCTGGGCAATCTGGGCTTTTTGACCGATGTGCGCTCAGAGGGGATTCAGCGCTCTATCGATCGGATAATGCGCCACGATTACCGCATCGATCGGCGGATGATTATGCAGATTAATGCCGAGATCGGGGGGCACAAGCGGGTGCTCCATGCGATCAACGATCTGGTGATTCGCCACCAGAAGATGAAGATGATCCGCATCAACCTGATGATTGACGGGGTGCTGGCCAACACCTACCACGGTGATGCGCTGATCGTCTCCACCCCTACCGGCGCTACCGGCTACAACCTCTCAGCGGGCGGGCCGGTGGTCTTCCCCTATGCTAAAAACTTCATCTTCACCCCCATCTGCCCCCACTCGCTCACCCAGCGATCGCTGGTGTTGCCCACGCACTTTGAGATTGAGCTCACCATCGAGGAGCAGGAGGGGATACTGCTGATTGACGGACAGGATCAGATCCCCTTTAGTAAAGGTGATCGGGTCCTAATCGCGATGTCGGACTCGTTTGTCAAGATGATCCACCGCCCCGAGCGCAACTTCTTCAAGGTGATCCGCGAGAAGCTCAACTGGGGCGAGGGGCAGGGGTTTTAGCGCCAGTGGTAGCTGTACTGAAGAGCAGAGAGGGTGTCGCGATCAAACTGTGTAAAAACAAAGCCCAGGCGGTGCCGCTCTGCCAGATAGAGACCGGTCCCAAAGCTTACCGCTGGCTCAGAGTCCTCTAGCGTGGTGTCGCTCCAGCCTGTATTCACCTCAAGAGTTCCTGGCACAGCCCAGAAGCGAACATCTGCGCCATACCCGATACCGCTATCGTCCTCCTTGGCACAGAGGCTTTGATAGCAGCGCTCAAACTCCACATAGGCCAACCCGATGCGGGGTACCAGATCGAGCGAGCGGGTCAGGGCGACAGGAAAAGCCAGATAGTACAGGGCGCTGCTTTGGGTGATCTCTGTGTTGGGCCCACTATTGGAGAGGGCTGCAAAAGAGAGGCCCAGCACCGGGCCGGTACTAAACTGGTAAGACCCCTCCAGGGCGCCATAGGCAAACTCCTGATAGCGTTCACCAAGAAAGACAATCTCCTCATCGGGTGTGTATTGGCCAACCCCTAGCCCTAGATAGGTGTAGGGGAAGTTGCCAGAGTGTGCCAAGGCGGCTGTGAATGTCATGGCCGCCACCATCAGTGCCCGTACTGCTCTCATCTTGTCTCCTTAGGACGGCTCTTTATTTTGAAGTCGCTTTTGGGAGTATAGATGGTCTAGTTTAAAAGGTGGCTGAACCGCGAGCGCTAAAAGCTCGCGCCTGTTACAATCCTCGTCTTATTATGATGTTGAACGCGAGGATATAAAGTGACCAATCAAACCTACTCGCTCTGGATCGACTATCTGGAGCGAAATTTCATCCATCAGGAGTTGCCCCAGCTGATGCGCTCGGGTGTGGTGGGGGCGACAAGCAACCCGGCGATCTTTAAGGAGTCGTTTCTCAGCTCGGCAGCCTACGAGACGCAGAAGGCGGGGCTTAAAAAGCGGGGTAAGGCGCTCTATGAGGCGTTGGCCATCAGTGATGTGCAGGCGGCGGCCGATGCGTTTCGCCCGCTCTATGATCGCGGAGAGGATGGCTTTGTGAGTATCGAGGTGGACCCGGCCTTCGCCCACGACGCGGTCAGTACCCTGGAGGAGGCGCGCGCACTTTATAAAAAGATCAACCGCCCCAATGTGATGATTAAGATTCCCGCCACCGAAGCGGGGGTGATCGCGATCAAAGAGCTCGCTAGAGAGCAGATCGCGGTTAACGCCACGCTGGTTTTCGGGCTGGATCAGACCCGCCGGATCCTTAAGGTGCTCGAAGGGGAGGAGACGCCGGTGGTGGTGAGTATCTTTGTGAGCCGTTTTGATAGGCTTCTAGATGGGAAACTGCCTGAGAATCTGCGGGCCAAGGCGGGCATTATGAATGCCGCAGCGCACTACAATCTGATTGAGGCGGCGGGGCAGAAAAATATCCGCGCCCTCTTTGCCAGCACCGGTGTGAAGGGCGATCACCTCCCTGCAGACTACTATGTCACCCAGCTGGCCGCACCCCATGCGGTCAACACCGCTCCGCCACCGGCGGCTCAGGCTTACCTCCAAAGCAGCGATCGCGACCACAGGCTGCCCATCGCGCAGGAGGAGATTGAGCGTTTCTTTGCCCGGCTGGGCGATGAGGGGATCGATTTCGATCGGGTGTGCGAGGCGCTGCTAAGCGATGGGCTTGTGCAGTTTGAGAAGGCGTTTAAAGCGATCTTGAGCGCTTTTGAATAACCACCAAGGAGTCTGCTATGGTCAATGTCTCTGAGCTCACCTTTGAGGTGACCGATCGGGTTAAGGGGTATCTAAAAAAGCTGATTGAGCTGGGGGGCAGCGATCTGCACATCAAGGCGGGTGCCAACATCAAAGGGCGCGTCGGCGGCGAGATCGTGACCATCAGCGAGGATGAGATGAGCCGGGCCGATGCGATCACGCTGGGCAAAGAGATGCTTCGTGGCCGCTTTAGCGAGCTGGTGGAGAATAAAGAGATTGATTTTACCTTTCAGCTGGGCGACTACCACCGCTTCCGTGCAAACGCCTTTTTCCAAAAGGACGGCCTCTCGGCGGTTTTTCGCACCATCTCCACAGAGATCCTATCAATCGAGCAGCTTGCGCTGCCGGGCGCGCTGAGTAAACTGGCCGATCAGAAGCGGGGGTTGGTGCTGGTCACCGGTGTCACCGGCAGCGGTAAATCCACCACCTTAGCAGGCATCATCGATGCGATCAACCGCCACCATAAGAAGCATATCATCACCATCGAAGACCCCATTGAGTTTATCCATCAGGATAAGAACTGCCTGGTCAATCAGCGCAGTATCGGTGAGGATACGCTCAGCTTCTCCAATGCGCTTCGCAGTGCGCTGCGCGAAGATCCCGACATCATTCTGGTGGGGGAGATGCGCGATCTCGAGACCGTGGAGATTGCGCTGCATGCGGCGGAGACCGGCCATCTGGTGCTCTCGACGCTGCATACGATGGACACCAAAGAGACCATCAACCGTATCGTCGGGATGTTTAGCCACGAGGAGCAAAACCGCATCCGTCTGACACTCGCCTCCACACTGGTAGGCGTCATCAGTCAGCGGCTGGTTAAAACGGTCGATGGCAAACGGGCCGCGGCGGTGGAGATTTTGTTAAACACCCCCCGGGTGGTGGATCTGATCGCCAAAAACCGCGATGATGAGATTCGAGGTGCACTGGAGGAGGGCAAAGAGATCTACGGCACACAAACCTTCGATCAGGCGCTTTTGGATCTCTACCATAGCGGACGCATCAGCGAAGAGGACGCCCTGGCCAACGCCACCAGCCCCGATGATCTCAAGCTCAAAATCCGCGGTCTGGCTGCTCAGGCCAAAGGCCCCGACGAGACCGGCGTCATCGGCATTAAAAAATAAAGCAGACTTAAACCGTTTTTTGGCTACAATCCGCGCCTATTTTCACCCTGTACTTAACTACCAGGTGAAAACAGCCGCCTAAAGGCGGCGTGCTTTGTGCCACGCACACCCCTTTCGGCAGCCAATCGCCCTTTTGGGCTCTTGGGCCGAAACTTGAGTGGCCCCAGCGCAGCCGTAAGGAGCTTTGCTTCTTGCGGCGATATTTAATCCAAAGGATTGTCAAATGCTAGAAGGTATCATCAGAGAGAGTACCGCAAAGGCGACCACCAAGGCGCTTCGTCGGGATGGTTATCTGATCGCCAACCTCTATGGCGGCGGTGAGCCCAACATCCATGCGGCCTTTAAGGCCAATGAGTTTATCCGCTTTGTGAAAAACAAAGAGGGGCTGAAGTTTCCCGTCAAGGTGGGCGGCAAACAGTATGAGGTGATCATCGAGGAGTACCAGAAGGATCCGGTTATCGGCGATCTGCTCCATGTGGATCTGCGCATCGTTGCAGGGGATAAGCCGGCGCGCTTTTTGGTGCCGGTTAAAACCAGCGGCACCCCTAAGGGTCTGAAGAACAAAGGGGTTCTGATTATGATGAAGCGGCGCGTACCGGTTAAGTGCAAGCCCGCCGATCTGCCCGATCACTACACCATCGATGTGAGCGATCTCGATGTGGGTGATGCGGTGATGGTGCGCGATCTGGAGGAGAAGAAGGGTGTAGACCTGCTTCTAGACTCCCGTGTGGCCGTTACCGGGGTGATTAAAGCCAAGTAATGACACTCGTTGTCGGCCTGGGCAATCCTGGCAGACAGTACGCGAGCACCCGACACAATATCGGCTTTCTCGTGGCGGATGCGCTTATCGCCCGCCACGGTGGCCAGAGCCTCTCTAAGCCCGCCTTTAAAGGCGATCTCATCAAGCTCTCCGATACGCTGATTTTAAAACCTATGACCTATATGAACCTCTCTGGCGAGAGTGTGGCGGCGGTGGCCCGTTTTTATCGATCCGATCGGCTGATTGTGATTCATGATGATCTGGATCTGCCCTTTGGGGCGCTGCGCTTTAAGCACGGCGGTGGCACCGGGGGGCACAACGGTCTTAAGTCGATTGATACCCATCTGGGCAACGACTATCTACGGGTACGGATGGGGATTGGACGCCCTGGCAGCGCTCTTTCGGTTAGCGATCATGTCCTGAGCGCCTTTAGTGCCGAGGAGTCGGCGCACCTAAAGGGGTGGATCGATCGCGCCGCAGAGGCGACCTGGGCGCTTCGTCAGGCGAGCCTTTCGGATGTCTCTACCCGCTACAGCCAGAAAGAGGCGCTATGCTAAATCGCTACATCGCCCGGCTCTATGTCCGCTACATCCTGCTGATCTTAGGGGCGCTGGTGGCCTTCTTCGTGGGGATGGATATGGTCAGCGAAAACGAGCGGCTGCCCGACTCGGCCAACCTGACGCTGCTCTATGTGCTCTTTCAGGCCCTCTACTCGCTGGAGCTGATTCTGCCGCTTTCGCTGGTGTTTGGCGCGATCGCGGCCAAAATCCATCTGATCCGCATGAACGAGCTGGTCGCCTCCTATGCGCTGGGCGCTTCACGGCTTCGGGTGCTCTTTCCCTTTGTGGCGGTGGCGCTGCTCTTTTCGATGGCCTATGTGGCGATGACCACCACCCCGCTGGCCTATGCGGGCGATCGGGCCCGGGCGATCAAGCAGGATCGCTTCTTTGTCTCCTCGACCCATCAGCTCTTTTTTAAATTTGACAGCAGCTTTGTCTATATCGACGAGCTGCTCCCGCTGCAAAACGAGGCGCGTGGGGTGGAGATTCTGGAGGTATCCGGTGGTGATCTGGTGCGCCACATCCGCGCAGAGCGCGCCTTTTTTCGCCAGAACGCCTGGCAGCTGGAGTCGGTCGAGCAGATCAACAAACCCCCCGTTAGCGGACTTCAGGAGGCGGGCATCGACCGCTTGTGGTACCCCCACTATGAGGCGCTTCGGGGGTTTAGGCCCGAGATTATGGACAATGTCTATGAGGGGCGCAGCGCCTTTAGCCTGATCGATGCTGCCAGGGCGTGGCAGCTCTTTTCTAATCAGCAGATTAGCACCGATCGGATTCGGGGGGTGTTCTACTCGGGTCTGCTCTTTCCGCTCTTTGCGCCGATCTTTGTGGTGATTATGTTCTTCTTCGTGCCCATTAGCCCCCGCTTTTTTAATGTGGCGATCTTCTCCTCGATGGCGGTGCTGGTCACGCTGGGGGGCTGGGGGAGCCTCTATGCGCTCTCTCAGCTGGCCCGTACCGGCACCCTCTCGCCGGAGCTGGCCCTGCTGCTTCCATTTGCGCTCAGCTTTCTCGTTGCGGGGTATTTAGTCAAAAAGGAGCGCTGATTTTCGGGCTTTTTCAGCCCCGATCGGTTAAACTATCATCTTAAAAAATAGGCCCATTTGGTCTGGTTTAAGGTGTTTTTTTGGACTACGCAGCGCTGGCTCAGAAGTACGGTACGCCGCTTTATATCTACGATTTTGACCATATGGCTCGGCAGTATCAGATCCTTAAAGAGGCTTTCGGGGCGCGCAAGTCGCTGCTGGCTTACGCCATCAAGGCCAACTCCAACTTATCGGTCATCCGCCATTTTGCCCGATTGGGGGCGGGTGCGGATTGTGTTTCGCTAGGCGAGATCAAGCGTGCACAGCTAGCGGGTGTGCCCAAATATAAGATCATCTTCAGCGGCATGGGTAAGCGCGATGATGAGATCGCTGGTGCGCTAAAGGCGGATATTCTCTTTGTCAATGTCGAGAGCGAAGCGGAGCTGGGCCGCGTCGAGGCGATCGCTGAGCAGATGGGGGTGGTTGCCCGGGTGAGTGTGCGGGTCAATCCCGATATCGACCCCAAAACCCACCCCTACATCTCCACCGGCCTTAAGGAGAATAAGTTTGGCGTCAGCATTGAAGCGGCGCGGGGGATGTATCTGCGGATCAAAAACAGCGCGCATCTGGAGGCGACGGGGATTCACTTTCATATCGGCAGTCAGCTCACCGAGCTCGATCCGATTCTCGAAGCGACCGATCGGGTGGCGGATCTGCTGCGCTCGCTCAAGGCGCTGGAGCTGGAGGGTCTGCGCTTTTTTGATGTCGGTGGCGGTCTGGGTATCACCTATAAAGAGGAGTCACCCATCGATGCCAAAGCGTATGCCGAGGGGATCTATCAGCGGATTAAAGATCTCGATATGACCATCCTCTGTGAGCCGGGGCGGTTTCTAACCGGCGCAGCGGGCCACTTTCTGACCCGTGTGCTCTATGAGAAGAGGAGCGGTGATAAGCGGTTTGTGGTGGTCGATGGTGCGATGAACGATCTGCTCCGTCCCACACTCTACAAGGCGTACCACCGCATCGAGATTGTGGGCAAAGAGAGCCAGGGGCCGCTGGCCGATGTGGTGGGCCCGGTGTGCGAAAGCGGGGACTACTTCGCTAAAGAGGTGCCGCTGCCTGAGACGGCACATGATGATCTGATGGTCATTCACTCCGCCGGGGCCTACGGCTTTGTGATGAGCAGCAACTACAACTCCCGCCGCCGTGCGGCAGAGGTGGCGATCGAGGCGGGTTCTGATCGGCTCATTCGCCCCCGGGAGAGCTACGAACAGCTGTGGCAGAGCGAGCTGGAATGGATGCAGACGCCATGAATCTCGAGCAGTGCCGCGAACGCATCGATGCGATTGACGATCAGCTGATTACGCTTTTAGAGGAGCGCATGGGGATTGTCCATCAGGTGGGTGAGTATAAGCGGGCCACCGGCGGGGCGATCTATCGGCCCGAGCGGGAAAAGGCGATTTTAGAGCGGATGAAATCCCAGGCAAGCCGCCTGAGCGATGGCGCGATCGAGGCGATCTTTTTAGAGATCTTTGCCGTCAGTCGCCATCTGGAGCTGCCCGAGTGCATCGCCTATCTGGGGCCGCAGGGCAGCTTTACCCACCAGGCGGCCGAGAGCCGCTTCGGGGCGATGGGGGAGTATCTGTCGATGAACTCCATCGGCGCGATCTTTAAGAGCGTCCAAGCGGGCCGGGCCAAATACGGCGTGGTGCCGATTGAGAACAACACCGACGGGGTGGTGGGCGAGACCCTCGATCGGCTGGGCGGCTCGGAGCTCTCGGTGGTTGCTGAGATGATGCTGCCGATCCACCACGCCTTTGGCTCCAAGGCCGATCATCTCCGATCGATTGAGCGGATCTACTCTAAGGATATCGCCTTTGGCCAGTGCCGCAACTTCCTGGCGGAGTATAGCCTGGAGGATATGGAGCGCATCCCGGTTGAGTCCACCGCCAAAGCGGCCCGGCTGGCGGCCGAGGATCCTAAAAGTGCGGCGATCTGCTCGCACATCGCGGCGAAGATCTACGGTTTGCCGATCCTCTTTGAGAACATCGAGGATAGCCACACCAACAAGACCCGCTTTGTGGTGATTAGTGACTATAAAAATGTCCCCAGTGGCCAGGATAAGACCACCATTCTGGCCAAAACCGCCAACCGCCCCGGCGCACTGCTGGCGCTTCTTCGGGAGTTTCATGAGGCGGGTATCAACCTGACCAAGATTGAGTCGCGACCCTCTCGAGAGGATGGGGGCTTTAGCTCCTGGTTCTATATCGACTTTGAGGGCCACTGTGACGATGACCGGGTAGCGCCGGTTCTGGCCAGACGCTCAGGCGAGATCAAGTGGCTGGGCAGCTATGCCAGAAACTGCTAAAGGAGAGCGGGTGCAGTTTAATCCTCTGCTGGACTCTATTAAAACCTACGAGGCGGGCAAGCCGATCGAGCTGGTGGTGCGCGAATATGGCGTCGCGCCCGAAGCGGTGATCAAGCTCGCCTCCAATGAAAACCCCTTCGGCCCCGGCCCCAACGCCCGCAAGGCCATCGTGCAGGCAGCCGATCAGATACACCGCTACCCCGATGACAGCTTCTTCGCGCTCAAAGCGGCCCTTGGTGCGCGCCTGGGTGTGCAGTCTGATCAGATGATTATCGGTGCCGGTAGCGATCAGGTGTTTGACTTTATCACCCGCGCGCTGCTGCAGCCGGGCGATCGGGTGCTACAAAACCGCGTCACCTTCGCGATGTACGCCATTTATGCTGCCCAGGTGGGTGCCCAGGTGGTGAGCACCCGGAGCGATACCCACGATCTAGGGCAGTTTGAGTCGCTGATGCGCGAACACCGGCCGAAGCTGATCTATCTCTGCACCCCCTCCAACCCCGCAGGCGACGCACTTGATCGCGAAGCGATCTACGCCTTTTTGGAGCGGGTGCCCGAGACGACGCTGGTGGTGGTCGATGGCGCCTATATGGAGTACGCCGCCTACCGGGATGAGGCAAAGCGCATCGAACCGGCTGAGCTTATCGCCCGCTTTCCAAACACAATCTACACCGGCACCTTCTCAAAGGCCTACGGACTGGGGGGGATGCGTGTGGGCTATGGCATCGCCCCGGCATCGACTATTGCGGCGCTGATGAAGATGCGCCCCCCCTTTAATATCACCAACCTCTCCGCGCTGGCGGCCACGGCGGCGCTGGAGGATGGGGCCCATTTAAGCCATGCCATCGCGCACAACTTTAAAGAGATGGCGCGCTATGAGGCGTTTGCCCACCAGATGGGCTTCTCGTTTATCCCCAGCTACACCAACTTTATCGCACTGCTCTTTGGCGAGGCTATCAGTGCGACAGCCATCGCGCAGAAGCTGCTACAAAAGGGGGTGATTGTGCGTGATCTCAAGAGCTACGGGATGAATGCGATCCGTGTCACGATCGGCCTGGAGGCGGAGAATGACCGCTTCTTTGAGTGCTTTAAAGAGGTGTTCTGATGGATCTTAAAGCGCTCTTTGAGCAGCTGGCTCAGCTCCAGAAGCGGTTTAACAAAAAGCAGAAGACGGTCATCGTCACCACGCTGGTGGGGGTGGTGGCGCTGATTGCGCTTTTGATTGTCTATGCGACCCCGCAGGGGTATGATGATGGCTACCGCACCCTCTATAGCGATCTGAATGCCAAAGATGCCGGACTGGTGGTGCAGCAGCTCGAAGATCAGCAGGTGCGCTTTCGTATCCCCCGCGAAGGGACCATCGAGGTGCCCCGCGATGAGGTCAACCGCCTGCGGCTCAATCTCGCCACCCAGGGGCTGCCCAGAGAGGGGCGCCCCGGCTTTGAGCTGTTTGACACCCAGGAGTTTGGGGCGACCGACTTTGATCAGCGGGTGAAGCTGCTGCGCGCACTGGAGGGGGAGCTGAGCCGCACCATCGAGAGCCTGGAGAGTGTCCGCACAGCGCGGGTGCACATTGCGCAGCCGCGGGAGAGTGTTTTTGTCTCCCGGGAGGTGCCGCCGAGTGCGTCGGTGGTGGTCTCAATGCGCGATGGTCGCCAGCTGGGTCGCCAACAGGTGAGCGGCATCAAACATCTGGTCTCCTCTGCCGTGCCCCGGCTGACGCTGGAGAATGTCCGGCTGGTGGATGAGGATGGCATCCCGCTGGGTGAAGAGGATGCGCTAACCACCGCCGGGGAGACGGCGCGGATGCAGCTGCGCTATAAGCGCGACTATGAGCGGCTCTATGAGGAGAAGATCGCCCAGATGCTCGGGCAGGTGCTCGGCGGCGAAGAGAAGGTTGTTGCGCGGGTGAGCATCGACTTTGATTTTTCTCAGCGCAAAAGCACCCAGGAGGTCTTCGATCCCAACAGTGTGATCCGAAGCGAACAGAATCTGGAGGAGCGGCGCGAGGGGGCCAGACCCCGCGAGATTGGCGGTGTTCCCGGCGCGGTGAGCAATATCGGCCCGGTTCAAGGGCTCGAGGACGATCGGCTGCTGGAGAAGTACTCCCGCATGGAGAACACCATCAACTACGAGATCTCTAAAAAGGTCTCTGAGATCACCGGGGAGTTTGCCACCATCAACCGCGTCACCGCTGCGGTGGTGGTTGATGGGCGCTATCAGCCGCTTCGCGACGAGAACGGGGCGGTTATCCCCGGTGAGTATGAGTACACCCCCCTTAGTGAAGCGGAGATCAACTCGATCGAGGCGCTGGTGCGTCAAGGGATCGGCTACAACCCCGATCGAAACGATCAGGTGAGTGTGAGCAACTTCGAGTTCCGTGCCGGTCAGCCGGTTCAGAGCCGCGAGATGATGTGGATGGAGCGGATGGAGACCTTCTTAGGCCCCTTCTACCCCGCCTTTAAGTATCTCTTCGTGGCGATCTTGCTTCTGATCTTCTATAAAAAGATCATCAGCCCCTTTGCCCAGCGGATGATGGAGATCCCCGTTGAAGAGGAGGAGGTGGAGCAAAAACGGATCGAGTTTGAGGAGGAGGAGCTTGAGGATGACTCCGATCGCCTCACCGAGATGCGTAAAAGGGTCGAGCAGCAGTTGGGGCTGGGCAATGCCGCCGATGAGGAGAAGCTCAAGTACGATGTGCTGCTTGAGCGCCTGCGCGAGACCTGCGATGAGAATCCTCAGGATGTGGCGACACTGGTTGGTTCACTCGTGGTGGATGAGGTGGCCCGTTCGGGCCTGAGCAAGCTCTAAAGGAGATGTCGATGACGCTGCCGCCCCATTTGCAGAGCCAGTTTGAAGAGATGTCCATGTCTGAAAAGACGGCGGTCTTTCTGATGCAGATGGGCGAAGATGTCACCTCCCAGATCTTTGCCCATCTGGATGTGGAGACCATCACCGAGGTGTCCAAATACATCGCCCAGGCCAAAAATGTGGATAAGCAGCTGGGCATGGCGGTGCTCGAGGAGTTTTATGCCATCTTTCAGTCTAACCAGTACATCTCCAGCGGCGGCATGGACTACGCTAAAGAGATTCTCTATAAAGCGCTGGGGCCCGAGGAGGCGCGCAAGGTGCTTGAGAAGCTGGCCAAAAGCTTGCAGTCCGGCCAGAACTTCTCCTACCTTTCGAAGATTAAGCCGCAGCAGCTAAGCGACTTTATTCTCAACGAGCACCCCCAGACCATCGCGCTGATTTTGGCGCACATGGATGCTACGGCTGCGGCGGAGACGCTGAGCCTCTTTCCCGACGATCTGCGCGGCGAGGTCTCCATGCGGATGGCCAATCTGGGTGATATCAGCCCCACCATTATCAAGCGGGTCTCGACGGTGCTCGAATCCAAACTCGAGGCGCTCACCAGCTATAAGGTCGAAGTGGGCGGGCCGCGATCGGTGGCGGATATCTTCAACCGTCTGGGCAACAAAGCCTCCAAAGCAACGCTGGCCTATATCGAGCAGGTGGATGAGCAGCTGGCCAACTCCATTAAGGAGATGATGTTCACCTTCGAAGATATCATCAAGCTGGATAATCAGGGGATCCGCGAGCTGCTGCGCGCCGTGGATAAAAAGGAGCTCACTCTAGCCCTTAAAACCGCCTCCGATCCGCTGAAGGATAAGTTCTTTAGCAACATGTCCCAGCGGGCTTCACAGACGATGCAAGAGGAGCTGCAGTACCTGGGCGCCGTGAAGGTGCGTGAGGTGGAGGCGGCCCAGCGCAAAATCGTCGATAGTGTCCAGCAGCTGGCCGAGCAGGGGGTTATCGAGATGGGCGGCGAAGAGGAGGTGGTTGAGTGACCGAGATTATTATCACCCCCGATCGGGTGCGCTACCACAAGGTGGCCAAGTACAGCTTTCGCAACTTCGATCACCGCCGCAACGAGCGCGAGCAGGTGGTTCAGCCCGCAGCAGCCTTTATCTCCGACCCGCGCCCTAAGCCGGCGATGCCGGTGGCCCAAAAGAGCCAGCCCGAGTCCGATGAGCCCTCCGGCTACGCCTCTGAGAGCCAATCGCGCAGCCACGAAGGCGGCGGCGCCGTCCTGAGTGAAACGGATCGTCAAACCATCGCCGCTATTCGTGATCGTCAGGCTGAAGAGAGCTCCATGGTGC
>PWVP01000047.1 GCA_003561815.1 Campylobacterota bacterium
GTCACCTTTTCCTTCAAGGCCCTTTGCCCCTCAGACGCGGATTGCAAACCCCCACCATGGGTCTGTCCACCAGTGGACGAAGACAGCCCACCAATTGACTATCTGGCTAAAGATTTCCTCAGCTTTCGCAAAGCCCTCTCTGACTTCTCAGCCCTGCGTTACCCAGAGTGGCAAGAGCGCTCCGAAGCTGATTTCGGAGTCATGCTAATGGAGGCGCTGTGTGCCCTGGCCGATGACTTTAGTTACCTGCAGGATCGGATTGCTGCCGAAGCCACCCTTGATACGGCAACCCAACGCCGGTCAGTGATTCGTCATGCCAGATTAGTGGATTATGAACCTCGACCAGCAACGGCGGCCCGAGTCTGGTTACAACTGGATGTGGTCAATGGTCCAATTCCCTCTGGGTTAGTGGTGAGTGCTCAGGCTCCAGATGGGGAACTAATCGAGTTCGAGACTGGAGAGGGACTGGTTAATCCGAAAACGGGCCGCCTTGACCAAACCACCTATCTCGTAGATCGCCGCTGGAATCGAGGGATACAGCCCTATTTCTCGGATGAGAGCCAACGTTGCCTGGGCAAAGGCGCGACCGACATGTGGGTTGAAGGCCATGATTTTAGCTTTACCCAAGGACAACCCCTACTGATTGAGACGTCTGGAACTAGTCCTGCCGATCCTAAAGTTGCGGAAATAGTTCACTTGGTCGATGGTTTTCCTGGGGTTCAACAGATCGATCCGTTATTCCATCACCCTGTCACTCATATCTTCTGGAGAACCGAGGAGGCCCTAAAGTTTGACCACGATTTGACTCGGACGGTGCTAGCTGGAAATTTGGTGCCTGCGGTTCAGGGCAGGCGTTACACCGAAGCCTTTACCATTCCACCCACGAATGCTGAGTCCCTACCCCTTGCCCTTGTCCGGACAGGCCCCAACAGTACCCCAGACCATAGTGTGCCCCAATATCTCTATCCGCTGCAACAGACTCCACTCGCTTGGCTAAACTCTACAGATTCAACCCCTCTTCCCCTGCCAGAAGTAGTACTGCTGCAACAGCAGGGAGACAATACGGCTGCCTGGATCTGGCGCAGGAGTTTGCTACAAACTGAACGCTTTGAACCAGCCTTTACCCTGGATCCGGCGCGTTTTAGTCGCATCGCCCGAATCAGGGAGGGGGGAGATACGCTTGATATGTATGACTATGATGACGATGATGGCTCCACCATTCGCTTTGGAGACGGCAGCTTTGGAGACATTCCATTAGCAGGTAGCACGTTTCAGGTCACCTATCGCGTTGGCGGGGGAACCCCAGGCAATGTAGCAGCTGACTCGATTACACAAGTCGATCCGGCGTCAACCGCCTGGATTCAGGCCGTTACCAATCCTTTCCCGGCAGCGGGCGGAACCAATGAAGAATCGATTGAACAGGTGCGGCGACTTGCCCCTTACGCCTTTCGAGCCCAGCAGTTTCGCGCCGTGCGGGCCGAAGACTACCAGGCAGCCGCCCAGACCCTACCTTGGGTACAACGGGCAGGAACAACCTTTCGCTGGACCGGTAGTTGGCTTACTGTCTTTACAACGCCGGATCCCAAGGGAAGTGAAGTGCTGACACCAGGGCAGCAGATAGACCTACTCAACCTGCTGAATCGCTATCGGCTGGCTGGCTACGAATCCTATATTCTCGATCCGCGATATGCATCGCTAGATTTGCAAGTGGTCGTATGTGCCTGCGCCAATGCCTTTCAAGGAGAGGTAAAAGCGTCAGTTCTAGATGCCCTCAGCGCCACACGGCTGCCCGATGGCACCCTAGGATTTTTCCATCCCGATCGCTGGACGTTTGGTATGCCCTTGGAGCGCAGTGCTTTAGCGGCAGCCATTCAGCACGTTGCCGGGGTGGCTGGTGTCGTATCTATTCAGTATCGCCAGCGAGGACGGACGCCTAACTATCTGAGCTTACCCGAAACCCTGATCATTCCTGCTGATGTCATTGTGCGGTTAAACAATGACCCCAATCGTCCAGACCATGGGTTGTTGAAAGTTATTGTGGAGGGAGGAAAATGAGCCAATCCCCCATTTGCCCTTGTGACAGGTTTATCTACCCCAATGTAATCTCAAATCCTCCAGGGAGACCGTCCATTACCTATCGTGTCGGTGACTACGCCGCCTTTCGTCGGGCTCTGCTTTTTACTGTGCAGGATGAAAGCGGTAACCCTCAGGAGCAGGAACTCCTAAACTGGCGACCCACTGCACAGGGCGACCTAGCTCTGCAACTGGTGGAATGGTGGGCCTATTTGGCCGATATTTTGACCTTTTATAACGAGCGCGTTGCCAATCAAGCTTACTTGACGACTGCTGATTTACCCGAAAGCCTGAACCAACTGATCCGGATTTTGGGCTACCGACCCCGCCCCGGGATTGGAGCCCAGGGGACTGTGGCAGTTCTCACCAACGGCTCAGCACCATTTACGATACCCCAGGGATTTCAGCTTCAGAGTAGGCCAGGACCTGGCCAGCAGCCCCAAATTTTTGAATTGAATGCAGATACTGCGATCGCACCGGAGCATATTCCAGGTGGAGGTATTCAATCTATCTCCGCCGAAGCGATCGCAGCTCAGGCCGCTACCCCACCCCCTTTGTTGGACAAGAACCATAGTCTATTGCTCAAGGGCAATGTCACATCGGTCAAGGTAGGCGATCAATTGTTGTTGCTCAAAAAGGATGACGCAACCAGCTACGCCTGGCTCAAAGTGGCGTCCGTTCAGTCCGAACCTCAGCCTGATTCCAATGTCAAAGTCAACACCCGCATCACATTTACCCAATCTCCTAAGGCCCTTAGAAATGCCCAGCTTGCAGCCTATCGCCTCTACCGCAGTGCCCAGTTCACTTACCTCTGGCCATTTGCTACTGGTTCTACGGCTGTGATTAACACTACAAGTGCTCACCTGAGTGCCGTAGTGCGCCAGATGCAGGTGGGCGATCGAATTCTATTAACCTGTACCGGGCAAAGCCCAGAACTGGTGGGGGTCACAGGGTATAAAGAGCGAGTTTGGTATGCCAATAAACCTAACCCTCTGGAGAGAAAAATTCTGGTTCCCATACCGCATACAGTGCTCAACTTTAAGAAGAATAGCAATCTGAATGCCAACTGGGATAAGCAGAAAAAATCGGTGGTGGTCTATTTTGACTGGCAGGAAGTTGGACAACTCATCCCAGTCCCTGTAAAGACTGTTCTCGATCAAAAGATTGTCCTTACGAGTGTCCCTACCCAAAGTTTGCCTGAAGGAACTGCCATATCAGCCCTGGTTGAGGATGCTAACGGCCAAGGTGTCGAGGCTCGAGTTAGTTCTAGCAGCGGCAATCGATCAGATTGGGTGGTTTCCCGGGAATCGGATTCGTCCTTACCCTTAAAGACCCCTTTGTCAGTCCTATTCAATGTGTTGTCAGTCTCCCGTGGGCAAACCGTCCCCATAGAAATTCTAGGTAGCGGTGATGCCAGTATCCCTGGACAAACGTTCATCTTGCAAAAATCGCCCTTAACCTACCTGCTAAGCGGCGATCCCTCCTCGGCGGCCCCTTACAAAAGTACGTTGCGGATCTGGGCCGAAGGGGTGGAATGGCAGGAGGTGCAAAGCTTCTATGGTCAGGCTGCTGATGCTCAGGTGTTTGTCACCCGGGAGGATGAGGAGCAAAAAACCCATGTTTTGTTTGGCGATGGTGTGCATGGGGCAAGGCTACCCTCTGGGCGTAACAACATCAAAGCCAGCTATCGCTACGGCAGCGGCGCTGAGGCTCCCGAGGCTGGGGCCTTGAGCATCATGGTCAATTCCCACCCCCGGCTGAAATCGATTCGCAACCCGGTACCCGTCGGTGGGGGAGCTGATCCGGATCCCCCGCACCACATCCGACGCTATGCCCCCCGGTCGGCTTTGACGTTTGGACGAGCGGTTTCTGCCAGAGACTATGAAGCGATCGCCGCTCAAGCCCCTGGTGTAGCCCGGGTGCGGGTTTACTGGAGCTGGGATGCCCAGGAACAGCGATCCCTAGTGAAGCTTTATGTGGGAGATGATGACAATGCTGTCAGAGATGCCCAAATGGCCCTTCGTCGGGCTGCTGACCCCAATCGCCCAATAAAAGTTGAGAAAGCCAATGCGATTCCCATCCAAGTAACGTTAACCCTCCGGATTGAGTCATCCTATGAACCTGCAGCGGTCAAAGAGGCCGTTCGCAAAGCCCTGCTCGACTCAGATACCGGCTTATTGGGTACCCATGTCATCCAGATTGGACAATCTATTTACCAGAGCCAGATTCATGCAGCTTGTTTAAGGGTACCTGGGGTTCTTGCGGTCTACGCCCTCCAGTTTTCTGTCAA
>PWVP01000114.1 GCA_003561815.1 Campylobacterota bacterium
GGATACTGCCCGGCCCGTAGATGGTAGGAAGGTTCAGTTCCGCTGCGCGCAGGAGTCGACGAACGCTTGCCTCGTTGTGCCGGAAGACCGACACAGTATTAACGTAGTTGACGATGAAGGGCCGCTCCTGGAGTGAGCGGAGGTCGCCGGCAACGGCTGTCGCCATTTCCACCGAAGACTCTGTACTTCCTGCCTCCCGGCCCACAAAGACAATCGGTTTTGTGCTCTCCCTAAGCATAACGGCCATCTGATGCGACTCGTACTGATCGTCGGGCACGTCGCTGGGCAGGAACATAGACATCACGAAATCCAGGTTGGGCAGCGCGTCGACTAGGCGGACCCCGCTGACGACGTCATCCAGAACGGCCTTTCTTCGCTCCCCCGAGAAGGGATCGCAAATGTTGAGACAGTCAGAGCCGACACCGAAGTAGCTCCGCTGATCGCCCAACGTCATGGCCTGCTGACCGGTCTGGTCATAGATGTCGATGCTCTTGGGTGCTATGTCAAGAGCCCATTCGACCAAGTCGGCTGGAATGCGCACAAGATTTCCATCTGATACAGCAGCCCCTCCTCGTTGGAAGAGGTCGAGGGCTTCCTGGCAGTAGAAACGGCAGCCGACACGATCTAGGATGTATAGGCTTGCATCGTGGACTCGCTGCGTCTGATTCTCACTCAGTCCCGGGGATACCGTCTCCCAATACGAGCCATGATCTCTTCTCTGTAGTCTCAAGTCGCTTGCCTCCTCATCCCGTTTCCCCTATTCCTATATGTCACATCGGGACCCCCTTGCTGAGTCTCGTGTTAGAGGGGGTGGAGATCCGATTTGCCGTGGTGCTTTGCTGCATCAGCTATGCCATGAGCGCGAAGGTCTCACTCATCAACTCGCTCATAGGCGACTTTCTCGCCCACACGATTCAGCTCGATCTGCATCATCGCGATCTGGTTCTCGACCGTCGTTGAGCAATCGAGATCAAGCGCTGCCACATTGGGAAGCTGGTCTGGCGCGATGAACCCTACTGGGCCTTACTTAACTGCTGGTCGGGCACCTGCCCCGGTGCACCCGTTCAGCGGTTCTTCACATATTCTGGCATCGTGCGAGCTGATCACTCGAGCCAGCTCCCTTCTTCGTGTCGCCATTGGTGAGAAACACGAGGAGGGAGTGGTCTACTTGGGGTGCATCAACTCAGCAATGCAAGCCACCTGGCGACCGCAGTGAAGGCGCGGAGGAGCCAGCTGACAGCATCGCCTGCGTTCCCGGGGACGTGCTAAGATAGCCCGTCTCCTGGGCAGATGGAGAGCAGCTGCATAGTTGTTGCCACGTCCAGCTGCGCTGAGTGGCCCATTGGATCTAAGGACGAAAGCTGCCGTGGTCACACTGTGACGCCCCCTTGACCGCGGTGTTGTCCCAGTTGATGCACCTCACGGATTGACCGCCACGTGCTGCACGGGCGCACACGTCCAGCCTATGCACACATGCCAGCGCCGTCACTGAACCATTCTGAGACAGCTGAATAGGGCACCGATCTCAAGACGGTGGCAGATAGCACGGTTCTCACCCCCAATGGTTTCATGCAGGTCAGCCTTTGGCGACCCGGCTCCCTACCCAGCGGCATACTGCGCCGGCTACGACTCAGTCCGCTGGATGGTCTGAGGTCGCGTGCTCGGCTCTCCCTGGAACTCGATCTCATCGTGCCAGCAATCACACCGAATAGCAGATATCCGGCTCGAATTCCCAGCTTACCTGAGTGGCGCGGGGAATGGTGAGGTGGGCTCTTACCGGGCAGAGCTCCTGATCAACTACCCGGCAGGTCTCGAACTGATCCTTGCTTCCCGCCAATGCGACGCGTAGATTGAGACGATTCAGCATAGCTGAACTCTGCCCTTGCCCGATGGCTCAACCTGAGGAAATCAGCGAAATAGCTCTTCCCTCCTCAACCCCTGCAAGCCGCATATCGCCATGCAGCGTCCACAATAGTAGCCAGGATACAGGTTGCGCTTCTGAACCCGCTCCTCGCGGCAGCTTGCATAGTCGAACTGTAGGTGTTCGCCGCAAAACCGTGACTCCTGTTGAGTGAGATCCCCTCCGTAGTGTCCGTCTCGCTGAGGCGACGAATTTCGCAGCGCCCCGGATGGACAGTACCTTAGGCACATTCCACAGCTCATCTGGCTCTTGCTTTTGTCGGCCAGGTAGGTGCAGAAACGGTGACGGTTGACCTGCGAATCGGTGCAAGTGAAGTCACTAAGCGACGACAGGTGATCATACCACTCTTCTGTCAACAGGACCACCCCACCGCTGCCATCCATCACCGGTTCGTGGCGATCGAAGATCACCATAGAGCAAAGCGGGCCGATGAAACGCTCGATTTCGCCTTCTATGAGTTCATCGCGGAACGTGAGACGGTTGACGCCAAACTGCGCCAACCCAGTCAACACTGCCAAGCTCTTATGCGGGAAGTGGACTTCCTTGCAGGGCCCGTGAGCGTTCCCTTGGTGGATCTTTGGTACGATCTCATCCGACAGAATCCGTAGTTGGGCCGCTCCCAAGGCGAGGGTCGCGCGCGTCCCGTCGTACAAGTCAGCTGCCAAGCGTGTCATCGCGTCATCAAGGGTAGCGGCAGTCTCAGTTTCTGCTTCCGCACAGTCCTCGCTGGTACCCGCACCCCGCTGTATGATTGTTTCACGATATGACCGGAATACATCATCAGATATTGGCAGCATCGCCGACACTAGAACGGCTCTACCGAAGATACGTCTCGCCTCTTCGTACGAACGCCAGGCACTCAGGTGGTTCATCGAACCATCTGAGTGGACACGCTTCATATCGTTCACGGCGAAAAACTCCCAGAGCTGAGGGAAGTTCAAGGGAAAGCGGCCGATTGTCGCCGGATTTCTCATTCCTTGCCACAGGTCAAAGGTCAACTCACAGTTGGCCACGGCAACCTTAACAGCCGCGCATCCATCCGCTTCAGTTTTGTAGTATGGGTCAAGTTCGGCCGGCTCATATCCAGCTCGGCGCCTCAAGTGCTTCAGCTTCTCAATCCGCTTCTGAAGCCAAGTTGCTACCTGGGGTTGGGTTAGTGCATTACACTCCATACAGTCTTCCTCCGTGTCGGCCGTTCAGACAAGGCGATCAAGCTCAGTGTTGTTGTGAGTGCAGAGTCCTCCGCTCTTGCGACTTCTACTCCTACCTCTTGGCCCCAGCCCCACCATCACCGCAGGATTTCCTGGGCCTGTAGGCTTCCTACCAAGGTGGTCGCTGGAATGGCAGCCGGCTGTGTCCCCAGAACTCCTTGGGCAGCTCTAGAGTATGCGAAAGGTTGGTGCGGTCGAGCATCCTGAGTGTCTCTTCCTGGGCCATCTCCAGCACCTCGGTTTCGTCAACCGTCTTCACCCTACGACCCTCCATCAGGATACGGCCGTCAACAATGACGGTATGTACGTCGCTCCCGTTGGCATAGTAGGCGATTCGGTGGACTGGCATGTTGAGGGGATAGAGATGGGGTTTGAACATATCGACCAATATGATGTCAGCTTTTTTGCCCGGTTCGAGAGACCCTATCTCGCTGTCTAACCTCAGTGCTCGCGCTGCATCGATAGTAACCATCTCCAGCACTTTGCCCGCGGGAAGACAGCTGGGATCGCGGTAGTGCCTCCGGTGATAGCGCATGCACTGGAACATGTGCCGAAACATATCGTAGCTTCTGTCCGGCGACACGCCATCAGAACCAAGCATCACGGTGACACCAGCCTCGAGCAGTTCTGCCACCGGACAATGACCTGTCATCGACATTACCGCGCTAGGGTTGTGGACGATCTTAGTATCGGTTCTCTGGCAGATCGCTATCTCCTCCTCTGTTAGCTCGGTTGAGTGAGACAGCAGTGCATCCGACCCTAGAGTATCGAGATTCTCATATGCGAATTTGACGGTACCGCGCGAATGCCCGTCTTGAGAGAATAGAACTCCGTGTCTCCGGCTCAACTCTCGCGTCTCGCGTGACCGATCCCTCAGATCCTGGAACTCGGTCAAGCCAAGGGGGTTGAGGTTCGGGTAATGGATGGGGAACGTGATCCCTACGTGGATTCTTCCATTGGCCTGGGTGTGCCAACGTTGGATCAGGGCTTGGCAGGTGTCCAACTGGTCTTCGAAGTGGACCAGGTAGTCCTTGCGGGCTCCGTGGGCCCAGGTTGAGTACAGATCTGGAAAAGGAGGATTGCCCGGACCCACGAAAAGGAACTCTCGAATGCCTGTCTTCTCTACCGCCTCGCAGTGACGATCACCGAAGACCGGGTTGTCGGTGCGCATATAGCTGTCGCCGCCGCCAAGGAATGTGACACCACAGGTTGTGCCGCACTTAAGGCGCTCCAGAGAACTGAGCGCCCCATCCGCGTACCAGTATGCCTCCGTGGTGCCTCTCTTGTAGTTGATGCGACACACGTCTATCCATGCTTCGGAATCTCCGGCTCCCATAGTCTTCACTAGACTATGACCAGCGTGGGCATGTCCGTCGATCAGTCCGGGCATAGTGACCTTGCGACTGGCGTCGATCAACCTGTCGGCTGTGTACTTCTTGGTCAGGCTTTCCGCCGCCCCGACCTCCAGTATCCTGTTGCCTCGGATAGCCACTGCCCCGTCAGTCATAACCCGCCTGCCCGGGTCCATAGTGATGATCGTGCCCCCAACGATCAGGATATCTGTCCTCGTCACGCTGATTAGTCTCCCTTTCTCATACCCCTCTATACGAGGGGTCTTCTGTGCTCAGATGATGCACTGCTTGTCACCGGACTTGCTCCATTCGCTTGAGCCTCCAGCTGTCCAGCCCACGTTGCCTCGGATTGTTCCCGTGTGTCGTGCCACAGGTAGGGGGATCAGCCTGGATGGACAACCATGGAATCCTGCTTCGGTCTCTGCTTTGCCCAACGGCACAGCATCGCACCTAGTTCTGCTCAACCGTGCGCACCAGAGAGTGCTATTCTACAGGTGCAGTGTGTCCATCGGGAGCGGCGAATATGCCTCCAACTCCCCGTCGCATCACTGTAAGATGCTCCAGTCCTGCCTCTGTCCACTGCGAACAATATCTGGAGCTGGGGATGGGGCTGGTCGCTATGCGGAGACTAGCCGGTTCCGCATTCTGCTTTGGAATCTCTGCATCATCGACATCTCACCTTATGGTGATGGTCACACCCATGCTGTCACAGCAACCCACTTAAGCCAACAGTGACTTTGCCTTCTCTTGATCGTACAGCCCTCTGTCTCCTTGGTCAAGACGGGCAGTTCGTTGACCCCTCGCATCTCCGTGGTGAGCCAGCAACCGACAACAGCGCGTCGGGCAGGCATCATCCGGTCACTTGGGCTAGCCCGACATTGCTCTGCTTGGCCACCAACCTGGAGACTGTTGGGGCTCTTGAACACGGACCACGCCGACTAGACCAAATCCATCCCATCTGTCGACCTAGTCCACTCGCGGTGGTGCAGGCTCATCTGTGGGAAGGGGAGGTGGTTCACGGTAGAATGCCAGAGCCTTGTCTTTCAGGCTAGTCACTCGATCCTCTATGCGTTCTGCCGACAGCCGTGGATCAGAGGGTTGAGATTTGCGAATGTCATACCCCATCACGGGCCCCAACGCCCGCCAGCTTGCCGGGCGGGATCGGAATATCAGGTCCAGGAGATCCCAGCAGAGTTCACCCTCAATTACGTACTCCTGGTGGGCGCTCAAGCTCAGCATCTCCCCGACGACTAAGACGTGAGTTCCCATCCTTCCTCTATCTCGCTGAAAGCGTATCTCGTGAAGCACCCTGCACTCGATACTCACCGGGCATTCGGCAATGAGAGGAACCTCTACCTCCTGCCCCTTCACCTGTGTGAAGGCACACTTCTCCCATTTGTCCACATCGCGGCCAGAGTACATCCCAGCGTACTCCACCTGACGGATCATGTCGACTGTTGGGAAGTTGACGACAAACTGACCGTGCTCACGTATGAGTTCATACGAGTATCGGTACGGTTTCGGACTGATTGTCAGAATAGGCGGCCTGTCCGAAGGCGCCCCCATCACGCCTAGGGTGAAGAAGTTGGGGTTCTCGATCCCGACGCTCACAAGAGCTACAGG
Source organism: Campylobacterota bacterium (assembly GCA_003561815.1). Lineage (GTDB taxonomy): Bacteria > Campylobacterota > Campylobacteria > Campylobacterales > SZUA-545 > CSSED11-302. Next base: position 6,108 of record PWVP01000114.1, read on the forward strand.
TGCTGGCCAAAACGCGTTTCCCGCTCCGAACTTCACCGAGACACGACTCTGCATAGATCACCCTCCTCTATACTACTGAAGAACTCGAACGCCCTCTCTCAACCCTGAGCAGCCGTCCTGGTCCCAGGATCTGAAGTGACAACAGTCGACACGCCCCATAGGCAGTCTCCTATCCCGACCCCAGGCTGTTTCCTCAGTCGGTTCCGCAGTGACACGGAGGACCGCTATCGCGGGAGTTCGAGGCTGTCAGCGCGCAAGACAAACTCACATGAGGCACAGTTGTTAGAGCAGCGTCACAGATTACATGCGGATAATCCACCCCGGTCATCAATCTGGTTGACCACGGGTTCTATCCCCCGTAGATCTTCCAAAGGTATGTGACAGTACACGATGTGCCCATCTCCTGCCATCAGCCCGGGTGGCTCCTTCGCCTCGCAAATGTCGCCCAGCATTCGAGGGCATCTGGTGTGAAAGCGGCACCCTTTCGGCGGATGTAGTGCACTCGGAACCTCATCCGGCATCCGGATTCTCTTCTGTTCTACTGAGGGATCCGGAAGAGGAACCGCAGAGAGCAGAGCCTCCGTGTATGGATGGTAGGGCGGTGAGTAGATAGCATCAGCTGGACCAACTTCGCATAGCTTTCCTAAGTACATCACGGCTACCTCGTCCGAGAAGAACCGCACAACGCTAAGATCGTGCGCGATGAACAGCATTGTACACCGGGTTTCCCTTTGCACATCCAAGAGCAGATTGAGCACCGCCGCTTGCACGGAGACATCGAGAGAGGATACCGGTTCATCGCACACCAGCATCCTCGGCTGCGCTGCCAACGCTCGGGCAATGGCTACTCGCTGCTTCTCTCCTCCGCTCAGCTGCCGAGGGTAACGGGTGGCATAGCTCTCGTCCAGTCTTACTGCGTGAAGGAGGTTCTTGACTTGTTCTCCCCGGTCCTCACTCTTGGATCCAGTGAGCCGCGCCAGCGGACGTCGGAGCTGAAAACCTACCGTGAATGAAGGATTCAGCGTTGCATCAGGATTCTGGAAGACCATCTGAATCTTACTCAGCAAGCCCGATCCTCGCTTAGTCACTGGTTCGGACAAGTCGGTGTCGTCATAGCGCATCTTGCCGCCCGTCAGTGCTTCGAGCCCGACGATGGTCCTTGCCAGGGTGCTCTTCCCACAGCCCGATTCGCCGACGACCCCGAGTGTCTGACCCTCCTTGACGCTCAAGCTGATACCATCTACGGCTCTTACATAGTGCCTCTCGCCAAGCCCAAGGATCCCAGCGACTGACTGCGTCCCTGCATCGTAGTAAGTTCTGATGTCTCGCACTTCGAGTATGATCTTCTCGGTTCTCTGCATCTCCTGCGATGGATGAGCTATCGCATCCGAGTCTGAGCGACAAACGCTTGCGGAGGATTCTTGTGCACGGTGGCAGCGTACAGACGTGCCACTGCCTCTTGACTGCAGGGAAGGATGATCCTGCAGACAACGCTCGTCAGCAGAATCGCAGCGGGGGGCAAAGAAACACCCGCCGGGTAGAGCATCCGGCGAGGGAACTCGTCCCCTGATGGGATCTAGACTGCACGTCTCTTTGCTAGCCCCCACCCTTGGCACGCAGCGAATCAAGGATCGAGTGTAGGGATGCAGTGGGTTCAGAAAGATGTCATTCACTGGGGCGAGTTCAACCATCTCGCCCGCGTACATCACGCCCACCGAATCTGCCACTCGCGCAATCACGCCCATGTCGTGACTGATGAACAGAATCGCCGTATCATAATTATGGCGCAGTTCGTCGAACAAATCCAGAATGGCTGCTTCAACGGTAACGTCGAGCGCTGTTGTCGGTTCGTCTGCTATCAGAAGAGCCGGCCGATTCAGCAGCGCCATAGCGATGAGGGCGCGTTGTTGCTGACCCCCAGAGAGCTGATGGGGAAAGCGATTCATCACCTGCGCTGGGTCGGGCATATGGACACTGCGCAGCACACTGACGCACTCTTCACGGGCTTCACTCTTTTCAAGCTCTCGATGATTGAGTAAGACTTCCATCAGCTGATTGCCTATTCGCAGAGCCGGGTTTAGAGCCTGCATCGGATCCTGATAAACCATCGAGATCTGGCTCCCACAAAGCCGTCTCAACTGCCTACTTGGCATCCCGCGAAGCTCCTGGCCCTGGAACTTGATACTGCCGTCACTCACCGCGCCATTCCGCCCAAGGAAGTCAACAATCCCGAAAGCCACTGAACTCTTACCACATCCCGATTCTCCAACGAGACCCAGGGTCTCGCCACGACCAAGCTCGAAAGAAACATCCTGCACTGCTGGAACCGGTCCCTGAAGGGTCTCGTAGGTAATGGCGAGGTGCTCCACTGACAGGACGGCGGTGGTGTCCGAGTGATTCGCACAGTCGTTGTTCATAGCTAATTGCCCGGTCCGAATCCTATCCGTAATAGCGACGGTTGACCTGTTGCCATCCGTCGACGATGAGGTTGATCCCTACGACGAATGACGAGATGGCCACCGCAGGCCACAGCACGGCCCAAGGGTTGCTGAAAATGAACGAATACGCTCGCTGCACCATGTTGCCCCAGTCCGGCGCAGGTGGGGGTAGCCCAAGCCCCAGAAAGCCAAGAGTCCCGATTGAGAAGACAGCATATCCTACTCGTAGCATGGCATCCACGATGATCGGCCCGCGGGCATTGGGCAGTATCTCGACAAACATAATGTAGAGCGGCCCCTCACCTCGCAGCTTGGCTGCCGCCACATACTCGCGGGTGCGGATGTCGAGCGTCAAGCCTCGGACCAGCCGCGCTATTCCAGGAATGCCGCCAATGGCGACTGCCAGCACCACATTCGTGGCCGAAGCTCCCAGGGAGGCAATGATGATGATGTAGAGTAGGACCGTCGGGATTGCCATCAGACCGTCTAGAAGCCTCATGATAGCCTCGTCGAGCACGCCACCATAATAGCCGCCGACTAATCCAAGGGTGCACCCGATCACCAGCGAGACAAGAACAGATAGCGGGGACAGGATCAAGGTCCGGCGTGCCCCATTCGCCACGCGCGCGAGGAGATCACGGCCAACATCATCGGTCCCCAGCCAGTGGGTGCGCGACGGCCCCATGTTGGTTGACGTTGGATGCTGGGTCAGATGATCATGCGGGAGCAAGAATGGACCGACAGTCGCGACAAGGATCCAGAAGAGCACAATCCCCACGCCGGCCACAGCCTTTGGCGATGACAACATCGGGGTAAGCTGCTTCAGCATTCTCCTCCTCCCTCTTGGTCCGTCCGACAATGGCGTGTCAGGATGCTAACGCTGTAAGCTCGATGCGATCCTTCGTCAAGAGACCACGATCTTGCGTGCAGAACGCTTGCCAACCGACCGGGTCTCTGCCCAAAGTGCCGGACGGGTAGAGAAGCTTGTGGCTGTATCGACCTCAGGATTGCATAGTTAGTCATATCTTATCCGCGGATTCAGGAAGGTGTAGATAATATCTGCTATGAACTGCGTTCCAACCGCAAGCACGACCATCACCATAGCTCCCGCCTGAATAGCTGCGATGTCCTTGACGTTTGCCGAGTTCAGCAAGTAGGTCCCTAACCCGGGGAAGCCGAATACTGCCTCCACCACTATCCCTCCTCCCACCAGCCAGTTCACGTGGAGCATGATCACGGTTATCGGAGTGAGCAGAGCATTCTGCAGCGCGTGCTTGACGATTACTTTCCAATATGGCGTTCCCTTGAGTATGGCAGTACGGATGTACGGCGCGTCGAGTACCTCGAGCATACTGGCGCGCGTGATGCGCAAGACGTAGCCTAACTCCAGCAGGGTTAGAGTCAAGACGGGCAGAACAAGCATCTCCGGATTCTCGAATATAGCACGGCTACTAAGGAAGACAGTAGCCCCCGGAAGCCATTGAAGCCAGATGGCGAACACCAGTATCAAGAAGATCCCGGTTGCGAAATTGGGGCTGGCAGTGGTGATGAGGCCGCCGATCGAAAGAATACTGTCGATCAGGTTCCCCTCGTTTACACCGGCGACTATGCCAAAAAGGAGAGCCAGCGGCATTACTACCACAAAAGAGACCGAAGCTAGTATCGCAGAGTTCGCGAGACGACGACCCAAGACCTCGCCCACGGGGCGATTGGTGGCCACCGAGATGCCGGGATCGCCGCGGAGGAAACCTCGCTGCAATGGGATGTACCGAATGCCACCTGTGTACTCCAATCGTGCGCGGCCTACAGTAGTTGCCACGGACTCACGGATAAGGCCCTCTTGCCACAAGACAGCTCGATTCCTCGTATCGACACCCCAAAACACAGATTTGTCATTGTCGTTGATGCTCCACACATCCCCGGCCGCGTTCTTCTCAGTAGACCCATCCTCTTGCAGCTCCAGCTCGTAGAGTGTACCATCCTCCATCTGCCATTGCCTTAGAGCCCCATCCTCCCCCTCCGCCCACCAATTCTGCCTACCTGTCCTCGGGTCTTCGAGCCGACGGAGTCGTTCTCCGATCAACCTGCTAGCTCTCCAGTCGCTACCAATTAGCCAGTCAAGGTAACGCAGATGAATCGCTTCATCGAGCCCCAATTGGCGCCTGAACATCCACACCTGCTCAGGCTGTGCATCTCGACCTAGGATGTGCCTGGCGAGGTCGCCTGGCGCTGCCTCCACGAGCAAGAAGACGGCAACGGACACAATAAGCATCGTTATTAGCAGCGAGACACCGCGTCGAAGGATGAACTTAGCCAAGACTTACCTCTTAACCACGACTTACCTCAAGGAGAGGGAGTGCCCGATCGCCGTCGCTAGGCTGACATCTCCCCAATCTCAGAACATGGGTCCAAGGGGCTCAACGAATAGTCGTCTAGCCGGATTCTACGTACCCTTGGACCCAAAGACCTCTACCCACGCCCTCGCGAGACGCGCCCAATGCGCGGTGAACTCAAACTGGGATCCCCATTCGAGTTGCAGAGGTGCAATACCGGCACCTCACGCTTTCGAACCCGCTCTACGAGATCAGTCCTGCCCACGAGAGCATCGCTTATCTGCGAACCTATTCCCCCGGCTCCAGCCACACCTCTCTCAGTATGAGGTAGTTGGTCGGATGAGCCCGGAAATCCCGGAAGGTGTTCCTGATAATCCCCCATTGATTCTGCCAAAAGGAGATGCCCACGGTGCCCCGCTCTTGCTGGATCCTCTGCAACTCGCACATGATATCCCTGCGCTCTTCAACGTCAAGCGTGCCTTGAGCCTGGGTGAGAAGCTCGTTGAACTCCTCGTCGCACCAATGCGACTCGTTCCAGGATGCGAGCTCACCATCTGTGCAGCCGTAGGCTAGCGGTAGGGTCATCACAGCCAAGGGGCGGTGTCCCCAGCCCGTGATCCCAACAGTGTGCTCAGTCCAAGCATCACTGTACATGCTCTGCGACATTGCATTGATGTTGATCCGGAATCCAGCTGGCGCCGCCAGCTCCTGCAACGCCTCGGCATAGGCCACGTAGTAGCCAACGTTCGGGATCGAGAGATCGAACTCCAGCCCATCAGGATACCCGGCTTCCGCCAGCAGCTCCTTCGCCCTCTCGGGATCGTATTCTGGCGGCTCCGTTGGACAGTACTCCGGATGCGCTGGACTGACGTGGGCATCAGCGCCGAGAGCTCCCTGTCCGTAGAATGCAACATTAAGAATGTGCTCGCGGTCTTGACATAGTTTCAGGGCCTGGCGAACCCGGGCGTCGTCCCACGGCTCCTGGTCAGCTCGCATCCTCAAGACTAGCGTCCGTCCAGTGGCCACAGGCTCCACGATCGCATCTGGATCATCCCGCAACGCTTCCCACGTAGCTGGTTGAGGCATGACAATGGTGTCAACCTGACCAGCCTTGAAGGCAGCTACGTAGGCTGCCTGACTCTCGCCCAAATCTACGAGGATGATCTGATCCAGATAAGGTAGTGGTTCCCCGTCCTCTCCGAGCTGCCAGTAATCATCTCTGGCGTTTAGAACGACTCGTTCACCTACAGCATACTCCTCAAGGGTGAACGGCCCTGTCCCGATGGGGGCATCAAGGATATTTCCGTCGAAGGTACGATGGTTGAGGATCATCGCCGGATAATGGTAGAGATGCTCAGGCACAGCTATCTGGGGTGAGTCAAGATGTAGTCTGACCGTGTAGTCATCGACCCTTTCAATGCCTTCAGGCTGCAGATACGACATCAGCCCCCGCACCGAGGAACCCACCTCTGGGTCCAGCCATTCCTTCATTGAGAACACAACATCGTCAGCAACGAACGGATCGCCATTGCTGAATGTGACATCATCGCGGAGGTGAAGGGTCCATGTCTTAAGGTCTTCGCTTGCCTCCCACCTCTCTAGGAGGAACGGGTGGGTCTCACCGTCCCAATCGGTGAAGGTCAGGTACTCGAAGACATGCCGAAGCGCAGGTAGCGCCTGCTGCTGAGCCACCCGCGCTGGGTGATCAAGCCCTGGCACGAATGTGGCCACTCTAATGACGCCCCCCCGACTTGGCCCCTCTGGCTGCGGGTCAGGTGTGGGCTCAGGTTGTTCTGTGGGCTCTTCAGGCTCTGCTATGACCTCTGCAGGCTCTTCCGACGGAGTAGGTTCTGCAGGCTGCTCTACCGGAGCCGTCGGCTGAACGGCCTCAGGCGCACAGCTGGCGAGAAGACTGACGAGCAAGACTACTACCAGGATCCAACGCGATTCCCTTAACATGGTTATCCCTCCCAATTCAATCGTCTAACGGACTCACCGGAGGCCCCGAGTTGTCGAGGACAGGACAACAGATGTCACACTGCGCCCACCATAGATCGGTCACTCAAGTGTGCTGCGCCCTCGCTGACCTTGGTACTCCCGGGAAGCCACATCGGCAACTAGAGACTCTCGACACGAGACTGGCGTTCCCCTACTCCCAATGCCCTCCTTTACTCACCTTTCTGATCCACCATCGACTTCGATTCTCTGAGCACTGCAACTCCCGATCCAGACGAACGTCCCTGCGCCCGCCAGGCATGCCTCTCGGGCGCATAGAGGACTCCTCTCCGTCCCGCAAGGCTCGAAGCGGCAACGAATAGTGTCGTGCTCTGGAATCTCGAAAACCCCACAACCTCATAAGCGGACGACGCGCTGCCTGACTTGGCGATATGAAGCCGACGAGAGCCTGATCAACTTGTTGGGTGCAGTCTTGACAGAATGACCCGCAGAGTGTATACTGTGAGCATACTGTTGATAATATGATAGTCATTATATCGCAGCTTCGCGACTTTGTCAAGGAGGAGCAGCAAATGGAAACTGCATCCGTCGACATTCTGATCAAGGGGGGCCGTGTGGTCACGGTCGACTGCAACAACCGCGTGCTCCGGGACGGGGCCATTGCCATCCGGGGCGACAGGATCGTGGACGTGGGTCCAACTGAGGAGGTGGCACCACGCTATATCGCCGACAGGACCATTGACGCAAGCAGCAAGCTCGTAATGCCCGGACTGGTAGAGACTTACCATCACGCTGGGCACGGGCTTATGAAAGGTATCTACTCGGCAGCCAAAGGATGGCCCTGGGAAGAGCTCGGCTTTCACGCCAGCACGCCGGAGTGGTGGTATGCTGATGGGAGGCTCAACGGCGTGGAGCACATCAAGTTTGGCGTTACCACTTCGGCTGTGCATATCGGTGCCACACCGCGTGCGGACATCCCTGATCCAGCAGAAGCAGCGGCGAGAGCGATCGACGAGGTGGGTATTCGGGGCTTTGTTGGCATTGGGCCCTTAGACCCGATTCTTGACGAGCGTACTGGGCACCTCACCAAGCCATGGCGGAGTACCGTCTACAAAGATGGTCGGGCCGTGGAAGAATCCATCACCTACCTTCAGATGATCGCGGTCACCCGCGATGTTCTTGAGCGTCTACACGGAACAAGCGACGGGCGTGTGCAAGTCATGATCACAACGCCACGGCTCTGTGGAGAAAACCCTGCCTGCCGACCAGTACCACCGTACACTGATCGCGATGTGGACGTCTTGCGAGAGAAGGCTTTGGAGGTGCGCGAGATGGCGGACGAGTACGGAGTTCTGATCCATACCCATGGCTTCCGAGGAGTTTTTGAATGGGCGGAACGGGAGTTCGGTACGGAGGCTCTCCAAAGGATCCTTGGGCCGGATACGATCTTCGCACATATGAACGGGCTAAGACAGCGAGATATCGATATCATGGCAGAGATGGACGTCGCCGCGGTTGCTGTACCGTTCGCACACGTCGACATTGGACCGTGTCCTATCGTGGACCTCCTCCGGAATGGGGTGCGCGTGGCGATCGCCACCGATGGTGCCGCTCCTTACCACCAGTCAGATTTGTTCCTGGATATCCACCGGGCCATCGTGATGCAGCATATGCAACACAAGAGCAGATCTGTCCTACCACCAGGACGCGCACTGCGCCTCGTGACTGTTGAGGCAGCCGCAGTTCTCGGGATAGAGCACGAGATCGGCTCTCTTGAGACTGGCAAGCAAGCGGACATCATCCTGATAGATCTTGACCAGCCTCATCTGACACCGTTTGTGGATTCAGCTAATATGGTCGCGTGGTACGTGCGCGGGAACGACGTGGATACGGTCCTGGTGGACGGAAAGCTGCTCATGGAGGGACGCCGAGTTCTCTCTGTTGACGAAGAAGAAGTCCTCGCCAATGCGCGGCGGGAGGCTGACGCAGCGTTCGCGCGATTCAACCTGAACGAATACCTGAATCACGGTCCCGGATACTGGCAGGGCTGGCGGGAGGATTTCGCCGAGTAACCGACTTGTTCTCAAGTGGTCCCCAGTTGAACAGCGGCCTTGTGATTCGATCCATTGATCGAGCCGTGTGCATCGGGTTCTGGGGCCACTGATGCAGTCCGCCGAGGAGAGATTGTTCATAAAGGAGGAGAACAGGTGGTTAATCCGAGACTCGAGAACCTGAGAAGACCTGTTCAGCGTGATACCCTGACCGATGCGGTCATCAACCGGATCCAGCAAACCATTCTGGAAGGTGATATCGGGCCAGGCGAATGGCTGCCCCCCCAGTCCGAGCTGGCAGAGTCATTCGGTGTTGGCCTCTCCACGGTACGCGAGGCCACCCGCGGCCTGGCCCTGATGGGTATTCTAAAGCCTCAGGCTGGCCGTGGTACCCAGGTGACGCCCGATGCCCCTATCTCTCTTCGGATGATGCGATTGGTTCGCCAAGAGATTGACGCAATGGACGGTCGAGCGGTGCACGAGGCGCGCCGCTTGATCGAATCTGGCATCACTGGGCTGGCTGCTGAGAGGGCCACCGAGGAGGATGTCGCACGGATCGAGGCCGCGTTGCAGAAGATGGAGGCGTCCTTTGAGGATGACGTAGCATATGCCGAGGCTGACGTAGAGTACCATCTTGCAGTTGCGAGAGCAGCCAAGAACCACGTGGTCGAGGAGTTCTACCGCATCATCCTGGACATCTTGTCGCAGGTGCTAGAGCGTATCGTGAGCATCCCGGGTCTCAAGCGTCGCGGCATTGATTACCAACGACAGATCCTGGATGCAATCCGGGAGCGTGATCCGCAGA
>PWVP01000169.1 GCA_003561815.1 Campylobacterota bacterium
CCTCACGGGCTACTGCGCGGGCTGGAGCCTGCGCGCGCTGCTTAATGAGGGCTTTAACGGCGTGCGCGGACGGGTCGAGGCCAGAGCGCCGGGCCATTTGCGTGAAGCGCTGGGTCAGATGGCCAACTTTCTGGGTATTTTACAGAGCGAGTGGGCGGGCGCGCAGGCCTTTAGCAGCTTTGATACCTATCTCGCGCCCTATCTCTTTAAAGACAAACTCAGCGATCGGGCGCTCAAAAAGGCGATCACCAGCTTTATCTACAACCTCAATGTCCCCGCCCGCTGGGGCCAAAGCCCCTTTACCAACATCACGCTCGATTGGACCGTGCCTGCCGATCTCGCCGATCAGATCCCGACACGAAACGATCAGCATCTGCTGGGTGATTTAGACGATCCCGTGCTGCTTGAGGAGGCGAAAAAGCGCGGAGTCGCAACCCTACAGGAGCTGACCTACCGCCACTTTCAGCCGGAAATGGATCGCATCAACCGCGCCTATTTTGAGGTGATGACTGCCGGGGACAGCACCGATCAGCCCTTTACCTTCCCCATCCCCACGGTCAATATCACCGAGGATTTTGACTGGTATGGCCCCAATACCGATGTGCTGTTTGAAAACACCGCCCGTGTGGGAAGTGCCTACTTTCGGAACTTTATCGGCAGTCAGTACACCACCGACGAAAACGGCAACAAGATCCCCAACGACAAAGCCTACAAACCCGGTGCGGTGCGCAGTATGTGCTGCCGGTTGCAGCTGGATCTGCGCGAACTGCTTAAACGCGGCGGTGGGCTGTTTGGCTCCGCGGAGATGACCGGCAGCATCGGCGTGGTCACGCTCAATATGGCGCGGCTGGGATACCGCTTCAAAGGTGACGAGGCGGGGCTGATCAAGGAGATGAAGCGGCTGGCCCTGCTGGCCAAAAATACACTGGAAAAGAAGCGCGTGGTGGTCACAGAGCTCTTTGAGCGGGGGCTCTACCCCTACACCGCGCGCTATCTGCGAAACTTTAACAACCACTTCTCCACCATCGGGGTCAACGGCATGAACGAGATGATCCGCAACTTCACGGACGATCGTGAAAATATCGCCACCGAGTGGGGCGAGCGGTTCGCTTTGGGGCTTTTGGAGGTTTTGCGTGATCTGATGCGCGATTTTCAGAGCGAAAGCGGCCATCTGTATAACCTCGAAGCGACGCCGGCGGAGGGGACCACCTACCGTCTCGCCCGTGAGGATCGCAAGCGTTATGAGGGGATCATTCAGGCGGGCACCCCCGATGCGCCCTACTACACCAACAGCTCCCAGCTACCTGTTTTTTATACCGACGATCCCTTTGAGGCGCTCGATCGCCAGGACGATCTGCAGTGCTGCTACACAGGCGGTACGGTACTGCATCTGTATATGCGTGAACCCATCGACTCATCTGAGGCGTGCCGTAAGCTGGTGCGCAGCGTGATTAGCCACTACCGGCTGCCCTATATCACCCTCACCCCCACCTTTAGCGTCTGCCCGATTCACGGCTATCTCAGCGGCGAGCACACCTACTGCCCCAAATGCGACGAAGCGCTGCTGGCCGAATACGAAAACCCAACCCCACAACAGGAGAGTACCCTATGAACCGCGAAGCGATACTGAAAAAACACCAACACCAACGAACCCGCACCATGGTCTATACCCGTGTGATGGGCTACCACCGCCCGGTGGAGAGTTTTAATACCGGCAAACAGGCCGAACACCGCGAACGGGTACACTTTGTCCAGCCCAGTCACCGCTGAGCTGTGTGATATCACCGGCTTGACGCTGCTGGATTTTCCCGAAGTGCCCGCAGCGATTTTCTGGTTTGCCGGGTGCAATCTGCGGTGCGGCTACTGCTACAATCCGCATATCGTCCACGGCCGCGCCACGATCGACTATGAAGCAGCGATGGCCTTTTTAAAAAAACGGATCGGCAAACTCGAAGGGGTGGTCTTTAGCGGTGGTGAACCCACTTTGCACCCCTCGCTCTACCTCTACGCCAAAAGTGCCGCGCAGATGGGTTATCGCATCAAGCTGGACACCAACGGCACCCGCCCGGCGGCGATCGCACCGCTTTTGGAGGCGGGGCTTTTGGACTATGTGGCGCTTGATTTTAAGGCGCCGCTTCTGAAGTGGTCGCAGGTGACCGGGCAGGATGCGGGGGGCTTTTATGCGCTTTTGGAGAGCCTCTCTTTGTTGCGCCACTACGGTGTGCCCTACGAGGTGCGCACCACCTTGCATCCTGATCTCTTAAGCGTGGCGGATCTGGAGGCGATTTTAACGGTGCTGGATAAAAGCGGGCACACCGGCACACTCTTTGTGCAGCACTACCGCCACGCGCAGACCCTTAGCGCCCTACCCGACACCCCACGGCCCGATCTGGGCTGCCTGGGCGATCGGATTATCGAGCGTTAGGCTTCGCGGCCGATCTTTTCGATCTGTGCCTGGGTGAGCCCCATCGCCGCAGAGACCTGCTCAAGCAGGGCGGTGGTCTGGGCGTTGAGCTCTTCGGCAGCTGCGGCGGCCTCTTCGCTGGTGGCGGCGTTTTGCTGGGTGATCTGATCGATGTTCCCCATGGCGGTGGCCACCTGACTCATCCCCTCGGCCTGCTCTTTGATCGAGGCGGAGATTTCACCTACGAGCGTGGCGGTTTTCTCCACCCGCTGGACAATCACCCCAAACGCCTCATTGGCCTCCGAGGCGATCTGGCTGCCCCCTTTGATCTGCTCGATGGCGGTCTCGATAATCCCGGCGGTCTCTTTGGCTGCCTGTGCGCTACGACCGGCGAGGTTCTTCACCTCATCGGCCACCACGGCAAACCCTAAACCGTGTTCACCCGCCCTAGCCGCTTCCACCGCAGCATTGAGGGCGAGTAGATTGGTCTGAAAGGCGATCTCGTCGATCGTTTTGATAATCTTGGCGATCTGCTGGCTTGCTTCGGTGATGCGGCCCATGGAGGCGGTGAGTTCTTTAATCTTACGATCACCGCTACCGGCGGCCTCATTGGCTTCGGCGGCCAGATGGTTGGCCTGCTCGGCGTTTTGGGCATTTTGGTTATTGACCGCGGTGGCCTCCTCGATGGTCGCGCTCACCTGCTCCACGCTGCTCGCCTGCGTGCTAGCCCCCTCGGCCAGCGACGTGGCACTTTGGGCGATCTGATCGCTCGCGCTGACCAGCTGACTATTGGAGGTGACGATCACGGCGATGGCGCGGTTGACTGAAGCCATAATACTTTTGGCCGCCACGGTGGAGATCAGCACCACAGCGATCAGCAAAAAGCCGATCAGACCCACCGTAAACCAGAACCAGAAGTTCACGCTACGGCTATAGGCGGTGGTTTGGGCCAGAATCTGCGAAGCACCCTCATCCTCGATCACCTTCAGCAGATCGATCGCCTCCGTGGAGGCTTTAAACCATGTGGCAGGATCCACGCCAAAGTCGCCCTGTGCATAGGCCGCGCGGGCGCGGGCAATCATCTGCTGTGTCTGTTCGACCGCGCCGCCACGCCAACGGCTCTCAAAAAAGCGGCCAAGCTCGCCGCTTGCCTCGGTCTCAAAGCGGGCCAGATCATTTTCAAAGCGCCCCAGCAGCCCGCCGACGATAAACACCTGCTCACCCGTGAAACGATCCTGCGTAAAGACCGCATTGAGGTTGGCCCGGGTTTGACCCAGCGCCTCTTTGGCCCGCAACAAAAAGCCGTGGGCGGTTAGCGCATCTTTGATATCGCTTACCTGCGCCAGGCGCCGCGCTTGAGTCATCTCGCCAAGCATCCTGGCGATCACGGTGGTATAAAAGCCGGTGGCTGCCGCGACGCCGCCCTGGAGAGCATCAACGCTGTTGCGATGATTTTCCAGCCGCCCGAGATCGGCCATCACCGCCAAAGAGCTGTTGTGGCTGGCTAGAAAGCTCTGTAGATTGGCCAGTGCCTGCGTGGAGCGCTGACGCTGAGCGCGCAGCTCGCTGGCGCCTCTGCTGCCCTGCGAAGCGACGAAACCGGCACTCATCCCCCGCTCGATCTGCAGCTCATGGATCAGCGCCATGGCGCGCTCGTGCCAGGCCAGGGTGGCCGCGTCGCTCTCGCTGCCGAAGCAGTGCTGCAGGGGGGTGTCGCCCAGATCATCAAGCTCCAGGAACCCCCGGCTCAGATCCACACCGTGAAGCGCCGGCACTGACAGGCCGGCGGCGGCCCAGCGCCGGGCGATGGCCACGAAGGGACGGCTGTCCTCCTGCGGCGGCGGGGCATCCATCAGCATGCGGGTGGTGCCGTTCGGAAGCTGCAGGCGGTAGTAG
>PWVP01000037.1 GCA_003561815.1 Campylobacterota bacterium
GGGGCAATGGGCTAAAGGCGCTACCCGAAGCGATCGGCGCCTTTTCGCGACTGGAGAGTCTAGCGGTGATGGATAATTGCATCGAACAGCTACCCGAGTCGGTGGGGCGCTGCACACGCCTGACCTATCTCGATCTGCGCAATAACCGTCTTAAATCCCTGCCCGAATCGATCGGCAATCTACGCCGCCTGCGGATGCTGAAGTCTCGGGCAACCCGCTTCAGGCCCTGCCCGAAACACTCCGAAACTGCACCGCCCTGGAGCGACTGGATATTTCCGGCACCGCCATCACTTCGCTGCCAGCGTGGCTAAGCCGGATGCCGGGTCTAAAGAGAGTCATCACGCTGCTGCCCTTTAAAACCCGTTTTGAGCGTACGCTCGAATCCGGGTCCTACGGCGCGATGAAGGCGACCTTTTACCGGATCTTTGAAGAGGAGCTGACAGATGAGATGATCGCTCAAAAACAGCGGTTTATGATCGGCGATGAGGGGTGGCCGCTAGGCTGGGCCATCTGGGGCGAGGATGCGCGCGGGGAGCATATCGAGTACTATCTCACCAGCCGTTTTGGTGACACCCACGGTAAAATCTACCGCGATGGCGAACACGATGCCTCCTTGCCGGCGCTTTGGCAGGTGGGGCCGATCGATGATCGCTACCGCGCTTTAGAGGCGGATCTACAAAATCGGGGGCTTTTGTGAGGGTGTTGATCTATGAGCAGTTTAATCCGCTGATCGCGGTCTATGAGAAGTTTTTAACCGAGCGGGGCGATGAGGTGTTTACGACCAAGGATTTCGATGCGGCTTGGGCACACTACGAGAGTGAGCGCCCCGATCTGGTGATCGCCAAATACGAGGCGATTAGCGCCCACGATGCCCCTAGCGGCGTGGCACTGCTAGAGAAGATCCGCTCCGGCGGTGATGAGGCCACGCCGGTGATGATCATCGGCCATGAGATTGGCCGTGAAGGCGAGATGCGCCTGCTCAGACTCGGCGCGGGCGGCATCCTGCGTCAACCCTTTGGTAAAGAGGCATTTATCACGGTACTGGAGAACACGCTGGCGCGGAAACCCCTAAAAGTAAGCGATCTGAAAGCTTAAACAGTTTATATTCTAAGTATAAACTTCATAAAGGATAAGGTTATGGTTGCCACCGCAAAAGAGCTTCGTTTTAACATCTCACTGCTTTTTGATGTGCTCAGCAAGGGTGAGGAGGTGGTGATCACCTACCGGGGCAAACCCCGCGCTAAGCTGGTGCCCCACACTTCGGAAAACGAAACACCCAAAGAGGATGCGATCTTTGGGATGTGGCGCGATCGCAGCGAGGAGGTCGATCAGATGGTGCGCAACCTGCGCACAGGGCGACAGCTGCCATGATCGGCACGCTGGTCGATAGCGATGTGCTCATCTGGTATCTGCGCGGCAACCCTAAGGCGAAAGAGGCGATCGAAACCCTTGGCCCCTTTGCTATCTCTTGTGTGACCCACATGGAGCTGGTGCAGGGGATGCGCGATAAGCGGGAGCTGAGGCTGTTTCAGCAGACGCTTAAACAGTGGCAGACCAAAACCATCTATATCAGCGAAGAGATCTCTGCTAGGGCACTTTTTTATGTGGAGGAGTATTTTCTAAGCCACTCGATGCAGTTGGCCGATGCGCTGATCGCCGCCACGGCCACCACCCACGGCTTGACGCTTCTAACCGCGAACGATAAACACTACCGCATTGTGCAGGAGCTGGATCTAACGCTTTTTAGGCCAGCATAAACTTCTAAAGGGCGAATCATGATTATCTATATCCACGGTTTTGGCGGTAGCGGCGAAGGGCAAAAGGCAAGGCTTCTCAGGCAGGCACTCAAAAAGGAGGGCATCATCGCCCCTTCGCTGCCGACCCATCCCACGCTGGCGGTTCAGACCCTTCGCGAGCTGATTGAGCGCTTTAGGCAGATGGGGCCGGTGGGGCTGATTGGCAGCTCTTTGGGCGGGTTTTATGCGCTGCATCTCTCGCAGTCTTTTGAGTCGGTGCGGGTGGTGGTGATTAATCCCTCCATCAACCCCGATGTGACTCTGCGCCGCGCGATCGGCCCCACGGGCGGGATAAACTTTTATGACGGCAGCCGCTATGAGTGGAACGAAGCGCATATCGAGGCGCTTAAGGCGCTCAGACCCACTGTGTACCGGAGTGAAAATCTGCTGCTTTTAACCCAGCTGGGCGATGAGCTGCTCGATGCAAACGAGGCGATCGAGGCGCTAAAAGGATGCGAGCAGGTGATCGAGGAGGGGGGCGATCATAGTTTCTCAGGGCTTGAGCGCCATATCGATCGCATCCGTGGGTTTTTGCGATGAGTCGGCGCTGGGCGGTGGTGCTTTTTGTGCTGATCGCTTCGGTGCCAATTTTGATCGTGCTTGACGGACTGAATGCCTCACGGACAGACCCCCCGCCACGGGTCAATCTGCCCGATCCGCTCATCGCCTACGAGGCCGAAAGGCCGGAGCGGGAGCGGGCGCTTTTGCCGTTGGCGGCTTATGCGCAGCTGCGGGTTTTCGAGCAGATGCACGAGGAGGAGCCCTATACCCACGCGCAGCTCGATCGCATAGTAAATGAGGACGGCCTCTATAGACGGGTGCATGAAGAGCTGCTGGCAGTCGATGAGCCGTGGGCCGAGGCGGCGCTAGAGCGGATGGCGGAGCATATCGATCGGCTGCGAACGCGTGCTGATACAATCGAAAAGGGGGAGAAATGATTCGAATCGGGATAATGGCGTTAGCGGCGTGGCTGCTGATCGGATGCGGGGCAAAAGCGCCACAGAGTGAGCCTCTGGCCTGGGAGCAGCGCACCCACTTTTATGACGGGACGCTTCACATCGAAGCGCTCACAGGCGAGGCGTGCTCCGATAGCCACTCCACGGCCCCGATGCCGGTCTGGGTGGTGCTGCACGAAGAGGATGAGCGCGCCGATCGGGTGAGTATCTATCTGCAGGGGGCGGCTTCGGCTATCTATCGGGTGAGTCTGGATCGCCCCCAAAAGCGCATCACCAAAGAGCTGCCCCAAAGCGGCGCCAGCCGTGAGCTTTATGATCTGAACCTTAGCCACAATCCACAGCGCTTCACGCTGGAAGCGAAGCTGCGCGGGCCTCTGGAGGGCCGTTTGGCCCAGCAGTGTCTGTATGGGCACTACCGCATCGAGGCTGCGGAGGGCAGCCGGGGTGTGGAGGCGTATCCGACCTATCGCTACGAACTGGCCACGCTGCGCTTTGAGAGTCAGCAGGCGCGTATGCAGGCGCGAGAGCATCAGCCCGAGGCGTATCGCGACTTTCACCTAAGAGAGGCGGCTTTTCGCCGGATTGAGCAGGCGGGTGGTGATAGGGTGGGGGTGCTTGAAGATCTGCTGGAGCGCTCAGAGAGGCTTTTTGGGCCGGAGTCCTCAATCGCGCATACACTTTTGCACCATCTGGAGCGCGCGCTTCATGAGCGAAACGATCGCGGCGATTACGCGCGGGCGATCGAGATGACCCGGACTTTAGAGGATCAGATGATTGATCGCTTCGGGCCGCAGAGCGTGAGTGCGAAGCTCTACCGGACCAATCGGTTGGAGATGATTTTAGAGTTGGGGGGTGTTCAGTGAGAAAAGCGGTTGTGACTCTACTCGCTCTGGCAGCGGCGTTTCTGGTCGGCTGTGGGCCGAAGGTGCCTGAGCCGCTGGCGAAAGAGGCGGCGCAGTATGCCTACTATAGCGGTACGCAGGAGATCTTTGAGGTGAGCGGCGAGAGGTGTACCCCCTTTAGCCGCGAGCCGATGCGGGTGGAGGTGATGCACTACCGGCCCGAAAGCGGTACGCAGCAGCTCTATCTCGATGCCAATCGCTCAGAGATGGTGCGGGTGGTGGTGGGTGAAGGTGGCCGCACCCAGAGCCGCTACCCGATCGTCTGGCTGCCGCACAATCTGCACCGCGTGAGCATCGAGGAGCAGGGCGATCGCATCGTGATCGAGGGGCGACTACAAAGGCCACTACCACAGCGGGTGCGCGAACAGGCGTGCGTTTTTAGTCACTGGCGTATCGAGGCTAGAGCGGTGCGCGATCGGCGTGAAGGGCTGGTAGGGCAGCTGCGCTATGAGCGGGCGGTGATGGACTATGAGAGCCGTCAGGCCCGTTCAGCGCTGCACGAGCGGGACCCTAAGGCGATGGGGCAGTTTTTAGGGGTTGAGCGGGCGGTGCATGATGCCAA
>PWVP01000197.1 GCA_003561815.1 Campylobacterota bacterium
CCACCCCCAGCGGTGCTGCGCCTGCAAGGGCGCGAAGTGATCGTGGATCGCATCGAGCCACTCCACGCCCGCTTCGATCGCCGCTAGGGAGTTGGCAAACGCAAGACCTTGATTATCATGGGTGTGGATTCCCAGTACGCCCGCGTAGTGCGCCCTGATCGACGCGATCGCCTCGCGCACCCCTTCAGGAGTGAGGCTGCCAAAGCTATCGGCGAAGTAAAACACTGCGATCGGCGCACCCTGCAGGCTTTTAAGCGCCGTGCTGAGCTGATCGCCACTTAGAAGCGTCATACCCATGAGATTCAGCCCCACGGTGTAGCCCTGTGTCGCCAGCCAGCGCGTAGCCTGCACCGCCTGATCCATCGTGGCGGCGTAACTGGCCACCCGCACCCAGCTAAAAAGCGAGTTCTCAGCCGGGCCGATCACCGAGGCCAGCGCCGCTTCGTCCAGTGCGCCACTGCTATCTAAAAACTCTTTGATGTCAATCATAAAGGCGTATTCGCAAGCCGGATAGTCGCGCAAAAAACCCAGCACACTCTCAGGACAGTAGCGAAAAGGGCCATAAAACCCCTCTTTAACTACCGATCGGTACCCCAGCTCCACCACATCGACCCCGCTGGTATTCATCGCCGCCAGATAGGCGCGCACCAGCGCGGGGTCAAAATCCCAGTCGTTGTAGTAGCCCCCGTCGCGGAGGGTGCAATCAAGCACCTTGATCATCGTTTGACTCCTTTTGCGCCATCAGGGCATCGATTTTTGCCATCACCGCTTCAGGAGTAATCAGCGCCATCACCTGCTCTTCGCGCACCCGCGCGCCCCAGCGTACCGCGTCGGGCTCTTTGTGCAGATAGTGCCGGACCGCTTCAGGGTAGCGATTGATGGTCCACTCCAGGCTCTGGGAGGGGCCGGTGCGCAAAGGGTTGGATCCGGCATACAGGCCCACGGCGGGCACCCCCGCAGCCGCAGCCATATGGATCGGCCCCGAGTCGGGTCCGAGCACAAAGGCGGCGCGTTTCATCAAAGCGAGCAGGGTTTTTAGCCCCGTGCGCCCCACCAGATCAAGCACCGGCACGCCGCCTTGATCGGCAATCGCACGGGCATAATCATGCTCGATCGGCCGTCCGCCGCCGGTGATGACTGGCCTTAGGCCATAGGCGTGATAGGCGTGCGCTGCGACGCGGGCGTACCCTTCGCGGGTCCAGTTGCGCCAGTTGCGCTTGCGATCGCTTGAACAGGGGCTGAGGATAAAAAAGGGTTCATCTATCAGCGCATTCGCTTCAGTCTGATTCGCCTCGGGAATCGGAATCGGCCAGAGCCGCTTACGCTCCGAAATACCCAGCGCCTCTAAAAAGTCGAAAAATCCCTCGATCACATGGGCTTTTGGGTGCGGATCGATGCGGGTATTGGTAAAAAGCCACTGAAAATCGTGCGCCCGCGCACGGTCGAACCCCAGCCGGATCGGGGCACGGATAAAAAGCGAAAGCAGACTGGCTCTTAGCGCCACCTGCATATGCAGCAGCAGATCAAAACGCTCCTTAAGCAGCTCGCGCCCCACGCGTAGCAATCCGGCGTAACCGCTGGCCTTATCATAAACCACAAACCGCACCCCCGCCAGCCCCGAAACCAGCGAATACTCCGCGCGGCCAATCACCCAGACAATCTCACTCTCAGGCCACGCTTCACGCAGCGCATGAACCACCGGCACCATATGGCACACATCACCGAGTGCCGAGAGGCGGAGGAGACAGATTTTTTGAGGGGGGTATCCATGCGAAACAGTACTCATCAGATCGCTTTCCTTTTGGGGCCGATTATAACCCATCGGGACTAAATGGCACAGGGGGTCGTTAGTTGATCTGTGTTATAAACGGCCCTTAATTTGACGGTTTTATAATGAGGATTTTTTTGGAACTAGTGCAAAAAACGATCGGCTCCCATTTTTTTCTCTGCTGTACCGATCGGGTCGCCCGGATTGAGCCGGAGTGGTTTAGTCGCCCCTACTGGGAATCCTCAGACAGCTTCCTCGGATCGGCTCAAGGCCGGGGAGAGGCCTGCTTTGTGCGCCACAACGGCGAGGAGTGGGCATGGCGACACTACCGCCGTGCCGGACTTGCTGCTCTCTTAAGTGCTGATCGTTACCTCTGGACGGGACTAGATCGCACCCGGGCCTTTCAGGAGATTCGCCTCACAGCACAACTGCACAAGATGGGCCTACCCGTCCCTAAGCCGGTAGCAGCCCATGTGTATAAACGGGGGCTCTTTTATCAAGCGGATCTGATAACAGTGCGGCTACCAAAGACCTACTCACTCGGCGAGGCACTCCTAAACAAACAACCGGTCGAGTTCGATCGCATCCTAGAAACAATTAACCGCTTCCATCGGGCGGGGCTTGACCATCACGATCTAAACGCCCGAAATATTCTCATCAACACCCAGGGCGAAGTGTTTGTAATCGACTTTGACAAGTGCCGCCTAAAAGCGCCGAATGGCAGATGGCCAAAAGCCAACCTCCGACGGCTCTGGCGCTCGATGCAAAAGATCGCCCCCCAAGAGTCGCTTCGCTACCAAAACGCCCTCAAGGCCCAAATCCAATGAAAACAGTCATCCTGTTTCAAAAAGGGTTCGACCACCTCTATGCCGCCCTCACTTGGCTCTTTCCTGCCAAAGAGGGCTTGGTGCGTGCACCCAATCGAGGGGTCGAGACGGTGGGGTTATTGGGCCTTTTGCTCACGGCTCTTCTGATGGGAGTCACCCGGGATCAATACATCGGGGGCGTTCTGATGCTGATAGCCTTTTTGTGTTCCTGGAGGGTTGTATGGCCCCGCATCCAAAAAGAACCGCTTTTCTGGCTTACTTTCGGCTGGATACTCTATCTGTGCCTGCTGGCACTTTGGGCAGAATACACTTTACCCGATATTGCCAACTCCCACTGGAACCATGCCCGCACCTTAGCGCAGCTTTATCTGGTTATTCTGGTGGCGTGGTGGATTGGTGGCTCTCTGCGTGCATTGCAGGGGGTTTTGATGCTCATCCTACTGGCGGCTTTATGGCTGGTTTTTCGTGAGGTGGTGGCTGCCGGTTGGGATTTTTCTATCCTTCTAGGTACCGAGCGGCTACAGTTTGTCGCCCGGGCCAACGCACAACACTTCGGGCTTTTTGGTGCGGCAGTTCTGGTGGGATTACTAATGCTGGCCAAAGACTTCTGGGGCCCGCCGCAGAGGCGGTGGCTTTTTGGGATGCGGTTGCTGCTTTGGACAGTCCTCTTATTGCTTATTTTTCTGGCTTTCACAACAACCCAAGTGCGAATCCAGTGGATCGCTTTGGGCATCTTTCTGCCCGTGGCAGTTTTAGGCATCCTCTGGACAGCGCTTCGCCAAAAACAGCAGCGTCGCCCTTTGCTGCTTTTTGTTTTGGTACTCCTGATCGTCAGTGCGGGTGCTGCAGGGTGGCAGAGTGAGCGTATTCTTGACCGATTCGAAAGGGAAAACAAGACATTTGAACAGATTCGAGAGGGAAGCTTAAAACCAGACACCACATCAGCCGGGATCCGGATTTATCTCTGGCAAGTGGCCATCGAAGAGATTAAAGAAAACCCCATATTGGGGGCAGGACCTGCCAGTGCCAGCCATGCTATCAGAAGTGCGAAAGTGCCCAAGCGGGTTAAACGACACCGCTCTATTCACAACAGCTATCTGGAGTCTCTCCTGCGCACCGGTCTGGTTGGAGCCGCTTTTTTGACCGCCGCATTAGGCCTTGTTCTCTATGCCCTAATCCAAAGCCACCGAAACGGTATGCTGCCCGGGCGCTACACCCTCTTTTTTGTGGGTGCCCTGATTGTGTTCCTGATGGGTAATATGACCGAATCCTTTATTCGCCACCAGTTTGGTTGGTACTTCTTTGGACTGATGGCCGGCTCCATCTACACCTTTCGTCTTTTCAGGCCCACCCCTCCATCCGGGGCAGAGGAATGATTCAGGCCATTGAGCTGCTCGGTGCGCCCGGGGTAGGTAAATCAACTGCGTTTAAAGCAGCCCTAAAGGCGCGGCGTGGCCCATCGTGGATGACCTTTGATGAGGCACTACGCTCAGCGCTCCCCAAAAAGTGGCGCTATCATTTGCCCAAAGCGGCCGATCGCTATATCGATAAGCACTCATACGAGCTTTCGTTAGAAGCCTTTAAAGACCCTGCTCTGGCCGCCTCGATTGATTACG
>PWVP01000147.1 GCA_003561815.1 Campylobacterota bacterium
ATAAAAGCTTCAAGCTCATCACCACAAACGGCGAAAAGTTCACCGCCGACTGTGTGGTGGTCAACGCAGGCGCGCACTCGCTCTATCTGGCCCACCAGATGGGCTACGGCACCCACATGGGCTGTCTGCCCGTGGCTGGAAGCTTCTACATCACAAACAGCACCTTCCTAAACGGCAAAGTCTACATGGTGCAGAACAACAAACTCCCCTTCGCCGCGCTACACGGCGATCCCGATATTTTGATGGCGGGCAAAACGCGCTTCGGCCCCACCGCTTTAGTGCTGCCCAAACTCGAGCGGTACAAGCGGGGCACCTATCTGGACTTTTTAAAGACCCTCAACTTCGATAGCCACATCGTCCGGATCCTCTGGGGGCTCTTTAAAGATCGCGACATACGAAACTACATCTTGAGAAACTTCCTCTTTGAAATCCCCTATCTCAACAAACGGCTCTTCGTCAAAGATGCGCGCAAAATCGTCCCCGCTTTAAGCGCCGATGAGATCCGCTACGCCACCGGATTTGGCGGTGTTCGGCCACAGGTGCTCGACAAACAGCAAAAAAAGCTGATGCTCGGAGAGGCCTGTATCAATCCGGGCAACGGCATCCTCTTTAATATGACCCCCAGTCCGGGGGCCACCTCCTGCCTGGGCAATGCCGAGCGCGATACCCACACGGTCTGTGACTACCTGGGGCTCACCTTCGATGAGAAGCAGTTTTTAGCGGATCTGACCGAAGAGGGCGCGTAGAGAGCATGATGCGCAGAGCTCTGTTAGGCGGCGCACTCTGCGTCTCTTGGCTTCTGGCCGAAGCGCCTGAGGATCTCGGCACCCTCACCATCGGCGGCACGCCCGCTGAGCGCTACATCCGCGATGAGGGCTTTTTAGAAAACGCGCCGATGCAGCGCACCCTCTCAGTCGAGGAGAGCCGCGCCATCCCCGGCGCACAGGGCGATCCCATCAAAGGGCTCAGCTCCCTAGCGGGCGTGGCGAGTGTCAATGACGCCTCCGGGCAGCTCATCATCCACGGAGCCAAACCCCGCGAGAGTCGTGTACTTTATAATCAACTGCCTGTCGGTTTTCTCTACCACTGGGGTGGGCTTTTTTCGACCGTGCCGCCGGAGGCGACCGAGCAGCTTGATGCCTATCTCGGCGGCTTCGATGTGCGCTACGGCAACGCTCTAGGCGCGGTGATCGACATCACGCCGCGTTACCCCATCGGCAGCGGCAGCGGATTTTTGCACGCGGGGCTCTATAACGCCTCGGTCGGATACGATGCCGATCTGGGCGAAAACAGCGCGCTCTTTGTGGGTGCCCGGCGCAGCTACTTCGATCTGATCGTCGATCCCGATCGGCTCAGCAGCAGTGACACCACCGTACAGCAGGTGCCGCGCTTTTGGGATGCGACGCTGATCGGCGTACACTACACCGATAGCAGCATCTTCTCGCTGGAGTACTTCGCCGGACTCGATGAGCTGAAAATCGACTCACAGAGACTGGCCGATCGCGACCCGGAGGCCACCGGTGAGATCGCGGTGAAAAACGGCTACCGATCGCTGGGGCTTCGCTGGATCTACGATCCCGGCGGCGACTACAGCGCCAACACCCTGCTCTATCGCAGCGATACCACCATCGACAGCGGCTTTTTCGGTAACACCATCGACTTTATCAACGAGTCAACCGGGCTGGTTCACCAGAGTAGCTACCGGCTGGATCGCAGCCGCGTTCAGCTCGGTGGAGAGGTTGTCGCCAATCGGCTGCCGATCCGCTACGACGGCATCGCCTTTGGCGAGAGCGAAGGGCAGTCGCAACCCCTCACCGGACGCGATCGCCTCAACATCGATCGCACCTGGCGCGAGGAGCGCTACGGACTCTTTGCTCAGGAGATCCGCGAGCTCTCCCCGCGCTGGAGCGTACGCTACGGTTTGCGGGGCGATTACGCCACCATCGGTGAGTACGACTGGCATGTCAGCCCCCGCGCGGCGGTGATCTGGCGCGCGAGCGATCGTGACACCCTCTCGCTGGCTGCGGGGGAGTATGTGCAGCTGGCCGAAGGGTTTAAAAACAGCCGCGATCTGGGCTCTGAAAAGCTCACCTGGGAAAAGGCGCACCATCTGGTGCTCAGCTACAGCCGCGATCTGGGCCGTTACGGCAGCCTCACGCTGGAGCCCTACCACAAACGCTACTTCGATCTCGCGGTCTTTCACGACGGTGAGGAGCGCTATAAAAGCAGCGGCGAAGGGGACGCACAGGGGATCGACATCACCTATCAGCGCGGCTTTCAAAAGGGGTGGCAACTCATCGCCACCTACAGCTACAATCAAGCCAGGCGTGATACCAACACCAGCTCCGGACGGCAGCCCTTCTACGGCGAGGTGCCCCACACCGCGCAGCTGCTAGCCAGTCGTCAGCTGGAAAGCGGATGGCTGGCCGGATGGGATCTGGGCGTGCGGGCGGTCTATCGCACCGGGCCGCGCTACACCCCGCTCGTGCGTGGCACAGATGGCAAAAACTACACCCTGGCCACCACCGCTGAAGGGGTGGAGTATAAGATCCCCAACTACGGCGAACCCTACAGCCAGCGACTCGATGACTACTTCAGCCTCAATCTCCGTCTGGCGCGCACCCTGCAGCTGCCCAAAAGCACACTTCAGATGGCTTTCGAGCTGACCAACGCCACCAACCACCCCAACCGCAGCGGCATCGACTACGATGACGAATACGAAAAAGAGGGGTACGCCTCCCAGTTGCCCATACTCCCCTGGTTTGATGTGACCTGGCGCTTTTAATCAAAGCGGTTGTACAATCAAGAGAGCGAACCATACAGAAGGAGAGGTCATGGCCCGAAAGGCATCGGCAGACACTACCATCGATAAGACCCCGTTTGAGAAGGTTTCCAGCTGGGCGCTGGATAATGCACCAGCGGTGATCGGCATCACCATCGCCTCGATTATTGGCGGCGTGATCGGATTTGCCGCCGGGCTTGCGATGTACGGCTTTTTGCAGTTTTATCGCCAAACCCGCTAAAAGGAGCAGAGAATGAACAACGAAAGAGATGAGCGCGAGCCAACTCTGGGTGAGATTGATGACTTCAGCGGCAAAAGCACCGATAGCAAAAACCGTCTGGTTAACCGGCTGATTATCGCCATTTTTGCGCTGGTCATCGTGATGATGATCGTGCTGATCACCGTCGGATAGGGGCGCAGTATGCAGAAAAAGTTTCTAGCCCTTTTGGCAGGGGGGGCGCTGCTTCTGGCAGGTTGTGGCCCCAAAGAGCCCTCGGCGGTGCTCACCGATGATGAGCTGCCACAGATCCACACCGGCGACACTCAGGAGCCGCGCACCCAGGCGCCCGTCGATCCCGATGCACCGCTTCTTAGCGAGGTGCTTAGCGACTACTACACCCAGGCGCGGGTGGTGGCCACCGGAGGAGATCGCGAGCGCTACGATGCGATCGCGGGCTCTTTAGAGGAGCTGATCGAGGGGGGCAAAAGCGACCTCAACCGCCCCAATGAAGCGGGGGTCACCCCCATCATGATCGCCGTTCAAGCCAACGATCCCGACATGGTGAGCCGACTGGCCCGATCGGGTGCCGATCTCAACGCTAAAAGCCCCCAGGGGCTCCCGATGCTCTCGCTGGCACTGCAGGAGGGGACACTTGAAAGCGCCAACGCGCTGGTGCGCCACGGTGCGGATCTCAATGTGGGTGGCGCCACCGCCCCCTCCCCTCTGACCGTGGCCACACTGGGCGGCATCACCAGCCAGCCCTACCGCGAGATGGCGCTCACGCTGCTCGATGAGGGGGCCGATCCCGACTACGGCGCAGTGGGCGAACACACCCTGCTGCTCTATGCGATCAAAACCGGCCAGGACGATCTGGCGATGGCACTGGTCAACCGCGGCGCCGATCTGGAGCTCTCCGATGAGAACGGCATGACCCCTCTTAGCTGGGCGATCCTGCTCGGCCAGAACCATGTGGTTGATGCCCTTTTGCTCAACGGCGCCAAAGGCGATGCGCACGATGCGCACGGCTACACCCCGCTAGCCTGGGCGGTTTTAGCAGACAACAGCGCGGCTAAAGAGAGTCTTATCGAACAGGGCTTTGAGCTCAAAGATCGCGATCGCGGCTGGGCGGCGGCACAGATTGCCAAAAACCGCACTCTAGCCGATCTCGAAGCGCTCTTAGGGGGAGCCACGCTGGATGGCACCCGCCGAGCGGCACCGGCCGATGCGCCCAATATCGTGCGCTTTAAGGAGATGGGCTTTATCCATCTGGCCTTCACCGATCGCCAGATTACACTCAGAACCAACGATCCGGTGCGCCGCCACTTCAGGCTCGATGATCCAGCCCGGATCGTGGTGGATTTTGATCGCCACAGCGGTGCTAAGAACCTGACACTGCCGCTGCAGGATAACACCTTTAAAAAGGTCTCGATCGGGCGCCACGCTGGCTGGTACCGC
This sequence comes from Campylobacterota bacterium, assembly GCA_003561815.1. Taxonomy (GTDB): domain Bacteria; phylum Campylobacterota; class Campylobacteria; order Campylobacterales; family SZUA-545; genus CSSED11-302. Next base: position 4,458 of record PWVP01000147.1, read on the forward strand.
GTGGTGATCGAGCTTGATCGCAACCGACAATACGATCTTCGCGAAGGCGAAGGCGGACCGGTCATCACGCTTCGCTAAGGACTTGATTGGTTACGGCAGGGCAGAACAGTAGCGACCAGCACCTCTTTTTGGTGGTCAGCATCCTGATCTTTACAGGGCTGGTTTTTGCCCTCTCGCTTCCTCTCTATCTGGCCAACTCCTTGGGCGCTTCGCAGTTTCACTTCCTGCTGCGCCAAGGCGGCGCGGCCCTGATTGCCATCTTCTTTATGTGGCTGCTCGCCCGCCAGGATCCCGGCCGCTGGCTGGGGCGGGTCGGCTTTGGCCTCTTTTTCTTCTTCTTTGCGCTGATGTTTGTGATGCCCTTTATGCCCGAGTCGATCGTGCCCACCATCAATGGCGCGCGCCGCTGGATTCGCCTGGGGGGCTTGAGTCTCTCGCCGGTGGAGTTTTTTAAGGTCGGGTTTGTCTATTTTCTCGCCTGGAGCCTGACGCGCAAATTCTACCGCCCCAAAACCGAGGCCAATGAGCGCTTCACCTTTGCCCGTGAGATCGGGCTGCTTGTGCCCTATGCGCTTATCTTTTTGGTGGCGGTGGTGCTAATTGCGGTGATGCAAAACGATCTCGGCCAGGTGATTGTGCTCGGGGCGACGATGGCTTTGATGATCTTTTTGGCCGGATCGAGCGTGAAGGTGTTTTTCTTTTTGATCGCCCTCTCCTCGGTGGGGGCGGTGGCGCTGATTTTACAGAGCACGCACCGGATTGAGCGGGTGATCAACTGGTGGAGCAGCGTGCAGGATTTTGTCCTCTCGCTCTTTCCCGGCTTTATCGCCAACGCCCTGCGGATTGAGGCGGCCATCATGGATCCCGCCTATCAGGTCAATCAAGCGCTCCACGCGGTTCACCACGGCGGCTTTTTTGGCACCGGGCTCGGCGGCGGGGTGGTCAAGCTGGGCTTCTTAAGCGATGTGCACAACGACTTTGTCCTCGCTGGAATCGCCGAAGAGACCGGGCTGGTGGGGATTTTACTGGTCAGTCTGCTGGTGCTTTTGATGGTCTATCGCATCTTTCGCATCGCCAACCGCAGCGAAAACCCGGTCTTCTACCTCTTTAGTGTCGGCATCGGGGTGATGTTCTCCATCCAGTTTCTGATGAACGCGCTGGGCACCACCGGCCTCATTCCCCTCAAAGGGATCACCGCCCCCTTTCTCAGCTACGGCGGCGCTTCGCTGGTCTCCTCGGGGCTGGCCATTGGACTGATCTTGATGATCAGCACCCGCGCGCGGATATGATCGCCCTTACAGGCGGTGGCACCGGCGGTCACCTGGCGATTGCCCAGAGCATCCAGGAGCAGCTCAACGCCCAGGGGCATCAGCCCCTCTTTATCGGCTCCTCTGCCGGACAGGATCGCCGCTGGTTTGAGAATAAGAGCGGTTTTAGCACGACCCTCTTTTTAGAGAGCCACGGGGTGATGAACCGCCGGGGCGTTCGCCGGCTTCTGGCACTCCTCTCGACACTCCGCCTCGCCTTCAGGTGCCGCAGCGTGCTCAAAGCGCACGGCGTCAAAGCGGTGCTTAGCGTCGGGGGGTACTCGGCCGCACCGGCCGCGCTGGCGGCCTTGACACTGCGCCTGCCGCTCTACATCCACGAACAAAACGCCGCTACCGGCAGCCTCAACCGGCTTTTGCGCCCCTTTGCCAAGGGGTTTTTCTGCTCTTTTGACCCTAAAAGCCCCTGCCGGGACTACCCGATCAAAGCCCCCTTTTTTGAGACCGCGCGGGTGCGAAGCGGCGTTAAGAGTGTCATCTTCTTAGGGGGTTCGCAGGGGGCAAGCGCGATCAACCGCTTTGCGCTGGCGGTGGCGCAGGATCTTCACCGCCAGGGGGTGCGGATTATCCATCAGTGCGGCGATCGGGAGTTTGAATCGGTGCAGGCGGCCTACCGCGATCTGGGTATTGAGGCGGAGTGTTTCGCCTTTGATGCCAATCTCCACACCCGCATGGCCCAAGCGGATCTGGCCGTGGCGCGGGCGGGCGCGGGCACCCTCTTTGAGCTGGCGGCCAATGGACTGCCCGCTCTTTTTATCCCCTACCCCTACGCTGCGGGGCTTCATCAGCACCACAACGCCCGCTTTATCGCCGATCGTCAGCTCGGGTGGTGGGTCGATCAGCGCGATCTGGCCCCCCACAAACTGCTCAGCCTCCTTCAAATCGATCTGCGCACCCGCTCTGAGGGGCTGATGCAGCTTCAAGGGCGAGGCGGGGCGGCGTGCATCACCGCCTGGCTTTTAAAACACCTCTAAAGCAGCAGGCTCAACACAAACAGCACACCGGAAAAGGAGAGCACCGCCCACAAGATCCGGTGCTCCCGCCGCACGCTGCTTTTGAGGGTGCCCAAAGGGCGCGCGCAGCGGGGACAGATAAAGGCGTCCGGGGCCTTACGGTAGAGGCGAAGCCGGGGCAGCACCCGCTGGCCACACCCGGAGCAGACCTGCCTACGGTGTGAGATAGTCGAATACATCACTCACCTCCTCCTCATACTCTGGCTGCTGATCAAAAGCCGCACGCGCCGCACGACTAATGAGCGCCTCATCGCCCAATGCACGATAGGCCGCCTCATGCGACTCTCGACTGCGGATAAAGAGCCTGATCGCCTCGGTTGCCACCTGGCTGGCCTGGGCGCGCTCTACGGCGATATGGATATAGAGCTCATTGCTCGGCGCCCAGTAGAGCGCTTTTCGCTCCGCTCTTCCGATCGCCTCCGAGGCGCTCATCAGGCCGATACTCTCAAGCGAAGCGCTCTCAAGCTCAACCCCCATCGCCCCATACACGCCGATCGCCACCTGCCGGGTGTACTCTGAGAGGGTCTGCATCAGCCGCTCTTTGGCCCGGCCGTTGGCCTCAATCTGCTGAAACTGGATCCCGGCACGCATCGGCAGCGCCGCGCCACTTGCACCCAGATGGGTTGTGCTATGGGGTGCGTGAATCCACTCTGGTGCATCGGATGGAAGCGCCATGAGCCGCTCTTGAAGCTGCTGCTCCGTCTCCACCACCCGCGGCCCGCAACCCACCAGAAGCAGCGCCGCGATAAGCAGAAAAGCGCGCACTAAAAGAGGTACCGAAGCCCAAAGCCCAACCGGGTCTCGCTATCTTCGCGCTTCTCGACCCCGTAGGTGACGGTGGTATTCTCATCTTGATACCCCCTGGAGGGCTCATTGCCCCACTTGCGGTTGATCCAGTCGATACCGCCATAAAGCTCCAGCGTGTCGCTCAGGGCGTAGCTCGCGCCAGCCCCCAGACCGAAGGCAAACGCGTTCGCCTCCATCGAAAAGAGTCCATCACGAAACCCCACCGCACTCATCACCCGCAGGTAGGGGATCACCCCCTCTATCGGCTGCATGTTCTCAAACCCCATCTGCGCCGAGACCACCACCTCGCTCACCTCCGAGTCCATGTGGTAGCCGATCTGATAGAGATTGTGGTTGTGGGTGTCTTTGATCCCCGCGATGATGCCGTAGCTGGTCTGCTCTTCGCTGCGGGTAAAGGTGTAGGTGCTGCCATCGGCCTCAAAGGTGTCGCCGGTCTTGTCAAACCGAATCTCCAGATCATCGATATCGTCCGTATCGAAGATATAGTCACGGCTCACCATCCGCATACCCAGCTCACCGCCGACAAACCAGCGCCAGCGCTCACCCACCTTGGGCGGTGGACTCTTTTTGGCTGCTTTAGGCGCCTCCTCAGCGGGCGGGGTGGCGGGCTGCTCCTGAGCAGAAGGGCGGCGCACCATCAGACGGCCATCGGCCCCCCTGACCAGCTCAGCACCGGCGGGCAGACGAATCTGGCGCCCATCCTGCAGGCGGATGTTTCGCTCCCGATCGGCTGGCTGCACAACCACCTCCACCGAATCGGCCAGAGTAGCGGGTGCTGCCGCCAAAACCGCTATCACAACCACGCCCCAAATCGACTGCTTCCTCATGCCTGACCTATACACCGGATTGGATTTACCCCGGATGCAGCAACTTCCATGCCAACTGGCTGTTTTATAAGTATTTATTATATATTGCATAATTTCTGTTTATCTGTTATGATCGGAGAAACCGTCTATCTTAGGAGTTTCGAACATGGATCGAAGAGACTTTTTCAAGCGGGTCGCTGTCGCCTCCGCCGCCTCTGCGGTTTTGACCGTACCCGCCGCTCAGGCGCGCGATCGGGCCAGTCGAAAGATGGGCTCGATCATCGATCTCACCCGCTGTGACGGGTGTGTACATCTAAATACCCCCGCCTGTGTCACCGCCTGCCGGGATAAAAACGCCGGTCGCTTCCCCGAGCCTGAAGAGCGCTTTTTGCAGGACTACTGGCCCCAGGACTTTCACGAGGATTGGTCAAGCGAGCGCGATCGCACCGATCGGCTCACCCCGTACAACTGGACCTTCGTCGAGCGGGTAGAGGTTCCCGGCGGCGAGACGGTGTTTGTCCCCCGCCGCTGTATGCACTGTGATGATGCGGCGTGCCAGAAGCTCTGCCCCTTTGGGGTGATCGGCAAAAGCGAAGAGGGGGCGGTCAATATCGACACAGAGTTCTGCATGGGCGGGGCCAAGTGCCGCGCCACCTGTCCGTGGAACATCCCCCAGCGGCAAGCCGGTGTGGGGCTTTATACCAAGCTCCTGCCCAAGCTGGCGGGCGGCGGCTCGATGTATAAGTGCGACGGCTGCGCCGATCGGCTCGCTAACGACGAGAAGCCCGCCTGTGAAATCGAGTGCCCCCGCGATGCCATCACCTTCGGTCCGATCGATGAAATCAAAGCCGAGGCCAAGCGCCGCGCGGAGGCGATCGGCGGACACCTCTACGGTCTGGACGAGGCGGGTGGAACCAGCACGATCTATATCTCTAAAGTCCCCTTTGAGGTGATTGACCGCGCCATCGCGCTGGATAAGGCCCACACACAAGATGATCTTCCCGGACGGCCCCATATGCGCCCTGAGATCCAGAGCAGCCTACAAAACGCCGGCGGTCTCTTTGTGGCCAGCGTTTTAGCCCCCATCGCCGGTGCGGCCGCCGCAGGGATTGCGGTCTATAAATCCCGCCAGAAGGAGCGTGACGATGCCTGAAAAGAGCGCTGCGACACACACCCCTAAGGTGGTCACCATCACCCGTCAGAGCCGATCGAATCGCATCGTCCATGCGCTGGTGGCCTCAAGCACCTTCGGACTGATTGTGACCGGTCTGGGGCAGATGCCCTTCTACAGCCGCTACAAGATCGCCGATATTCCGGGCCTGACCTGGCTGGGCAGCTACGAGATTACGCTGTGGCTGCACTACCTCTTCGCGTTTGTGCTGATGGGGGCGGTGACTTACCATATCCTCTATCACGCTCTGCGCCGGGAGTTTGCCATCCTCCCTAAACGCGGCGATTTTAAACACTCGCTGCAGGTGATCGGGGCGATGGTGCGTGGCCAGAAAGAGCCGCCAAGCGAGAAGTACCTGCCCGAGCAGCGGCTGGCCTACGCCTTTATCGCCTTTGCCATCGGCCTGACGATCGTGACGGGGCTGATCAAGGTGTACACCAATGTGCCGGGGTGGAATGTCTCAGACGGGATGCACTTCTGGTCGGCACAGCTGCACAATCTCGGCTTTTTCCTGGTCTTTATGGGGATAATCGCCCATCTGGCGGCGTTTCTCTTTAAGCCCAACCGCAAACTACTCGGCGGCATGCGGCACGGACAGGTGGAGGCGCACTACACCCTTGAACGCCACGCCCACTGGAAAGAGGGGGTCCAAAAGGCGCGTTCGGCGCTGGCTGGGCAGACGCCCCCAGAGAGTGCCGCCCCAAAGCCGCCTGAGGAGGAGACGCCTAAGGGCGATCGCCCTTGCGAGGAGAGTGCGGCTCGCTAAGGGCAGCCGCGCGGCCTCTGGCCTCATCGATACGCATCAGGGGGATGAGCGCGGCACAGAAAAGCAGCGCACAAAACAGCAGCGCCCCCTGAAGCCCGAAGATCCACTGCAAAAACCCCACCCCAAACAGTCCAAAAATCGCCGCCAGCTTCGTAAAGAGCCCCCAGAATCCAAACATCTGCGCGGCTCTCTCCACCGGCGAAAAGACCCCCACAAGTGCGCGGCCGACCGACTGGCTCGATCCTAGCGAAAGTCCGGCCAGCACCCCGGCGACCAAAAAGAGCTCTTGAGGCCCATAGTGCCACCCAAAGAGCGCGTTGACCCCCTGCGTGATCGGCACCACAAAGACAATCGCGCCGATCGCCACCATCCAGAGCAGCAGCGTGATGGCGTAGGTGCGTTTGCCGCCGAGGCGATCTTGCAGACGGCCAAAGAGCAGTGCGCCCACCAGCGCTGAAACCTGCACCGCGATAAACATCGCCGTACGGGTCGCCTCATCCCAGCCGATCACCTGAGCACCGTAGATAAACGAAAAGGCGATCACCACATAAACCCCCGCCATCGCAAAGAGCAAAGAACCAAAAAGCCACGCCAGATCGCGATACTGCCCTACTGTCTGGAGGCTGGTACGCAGCCGAAGCCACGCTGCTTTCAAGGGCTCTTCGCCAGCGCCCTGGCGCGCTCTGGCTGGCTCGGGCACCCATAAAAAGGTGGGAATCGCCGCCAGCAGGAAAAAGAGCGCCGCAAAGGGGCCCACCCAGCGGATGCGATCGTAGTTTTCAGCGCTCACCTCCCCCAAAAAGAGCAGCGCAAAACCGGCGGCGACCAGCCCGCCCGCATAACCCAGCGCCCAGCCAAAGCCGGAGATGCGACCCAGCTCACCGGGCGCGCCCAAAGAGGGCAAAAAGGCGGCGATAAACGACTCGCCCAGCGCATAGGCGGTATTGGCGATCACGATCAGCACAAACCCCAGCCATATCATCCCCGGCTCGATCGCCACCAACGCGAAGCTCGCTGCGACGGTTGCCAGATAGCTGATAAACAAAAACCGCTTGCGTGCAGCGGCACAGTCGGCCAGTGCGCCTAAAAGCGGGGCAAAAAGCACCACCATCAGATAGCTTAGCGCCAAAGCGAGCGACCAGAGCAGATTGCCCAGCCGAAAATCCGGCCCGTCGGCTACGATCACGCGGGTGTAGAGATCGCCGAAAATCACCGTGATAATCAGCAGGGTAAAGGCCTGATTGGCGAAGTCAAACATCCCCCAACCAAAAATCGTGCGCGAGGAGGCTTTGCTGCTTTTAAACACCGCCGCTCCAATCGGCCGGATCGAGCCGGTAGTAGCTTTTGAGCTGATCATAAAGCGCGCTATCCCATGTGCGCAGATGCACCGGCCGCTCAAAAAACGCTTCACTCGCCACGGCGAAAAACTCCCCCGCATCGGTGAGCGCATAGAGATCCAGACCCGGATGGTGGTCATGATGCTTCGCCTCCTGCGTCAATCGGTGCCACGCGCGGCGCATCACCTCGCCCCAGCGATCGTAATCCCCGCTACCCAGATCCGGCGTACCGCTGATCTCGCCGGTGGACCAGTCGAGCTGATGGGCAAACTCATGGATCACCACATTAAGCCCGTCGCTTTCGCGTTTGGCCCCAAAAGCCACATCGCTCCAGGCGAGCACCACCGTACCCAAATCACTCGCCTCACCACTAAGCACCGCACTCTCTTCAAGGGTGTGGATGCCCCCCTCTTCATGCTCGAGATCGACTAAAAACGGCTCGGGATAGACCAGTATGCGATCGACGCTTTCGTACGCCTCCAGCCCCAGGCCCAACACCACCAAAGCCGCCTGCGCTGCGATCGTTAGCCGCGCTGCATCGGTGATCGTAAAGCCCGCGCACCCGACAAAGTGCTTCTCATGCGCGATCGCCACCGCCAGATGACTGAGGCGCTCTTGCCGATCGGCGGGCATCTGCGAAAAGTGCGGAACCGATCGGGCGATCGTCTCTAAAGCCGCCGCGTCGATCGGCGCATCTAAAAGCGCGGCGCGGCGCTTGTGCGCATACCAACGCACATAAGCCCCGATCGCAACTGCTACCGCCAAAGCCAATCCGATCAACCACTCCAAAGGGCCACCTTTTCAAAAGTAGAGCCATTATACCCGCCGCGCTATAATCAAGAAAAAGGAGGGGTGATGGACACATTTTGGGATGAGAAGTTTGGCGCTCAGGAGTGGCTTTATGGTACCGAGCCTAACGCCTTTATCCGGGCAAACGCCGATCGGCTCACGCCGCAGGGCCGTGTGCTCTGTCTGGCTGAGGGCGAGGGGCGAAATGCCGCCTTTTTAGCCGCACTCGGCCACAGCGTGCTGGCGGTGGATTTCTCCGCACGGGCGCTGGAAAAGGCGCGCGCGCTTGCCGCCGATCGGGGCGTGGCGATCGAGACCGAGCAGGCGGATCTCACTGGCTGGACATGTGCCGAAACCTTCGATGCCATCACCGCCACCTATCTGCATCTGCCGGCCGATCAGGCACGCGAAGTGTTTGAAAAGCTGCTGCTGCAACTCAAGCCCGGCGGGGTGTTTATGGGGGAGTTTTTTGCTAAGGCGCAACTAAACTACTCTAGCGGTGGGCCACAAGATCCGGCCTTGCTCTATGAGGCGGCGCTTTTTGAGGCGCTAAGTGAGCATCCTGAGCTGCATCTGTCCTATCTCGAAGAGGCGATCGTCCACCTGGATGAAGGCCCCGGCCACCGGGGTGAGGGGGCAGTGGTGCGGGTGGTTATTCAGCGGCGCTAAAGAGCGCATCGAGCGCCTGAAAGCGGTAGTCAAAGATCGCCTTAAGCTGGCGCTTGATGATGGCTGCGTGAACCAGATCGCCGATGGGGCCGAAGGGAAGCTGGTAGGTCACCGTATCGTGCATCACACTCCCCTTTTCGTGGGGCTTAATCGCGTGGTAGTGGTACCAGAGCCGATACGGTCCGGCGCGCTGCTCATCGACGAAGCTCTCCCCCTCGCGGATATGTTTGATCTCCGTTAGCCAATCTTGCGCCCCAAAAATCGGCAGGCGAACACGGTAGCGCACCAAAAGACCGTCAAACATCCGCTCAGGCACCGATGAGCGGATCTCAAAGCGCAACCACGGCGGTGTGATCACATTGAGGTTTTCCGGCCGGGAGAGAAAGTGCCAAAGCGCCTGTGGCTCAACCGGCAAAATCTGCTCTCTTCTGAGCGTATAAACCATAAGAACTCCTAACACATCTAATGGCCGATCATGGCATTTATCGCCTAAAATCCATCCCCTTGTCTATTTATATTGATAACGATTCTAATTAGTAATTAAGCGGAAAGCCGTTAGGGTTCGCACTTCTGTTTCGATAACACGAATCAATTTCGTTTGATCGCAACAGTGGGGTTTGGTTGCTTCGCCTGAGGGCGGGGCAGCCCTTTAAATACAACAACACCTTAAGGAGTTTTCATGAAAAAAAGTCTTCTCTCGGTAGCCGCCGCCGGGGCGCTACTGGCCCTCAGCGCCGATCAAACCCGCCTGCCCGATATGGCGATCGTCGGCAGCGACGATGAGTCGCTCCATATTCCCGGTGCCTTTGCGGTGATCGATGCAGAACAGATTGAACGGGTTCAACCCATGAGCACGCAGGATATGCTCAAACGGGTCAGCGGCGTGCATGTGGTGGAGACCGACGGCTATGGCTTGGCCCCACGCATCGGCTTGCGCGGGCTCAATCCTGATATGAGCAAAAAGGTGCTGCTGCTCGAAGATGGTGCGCCGATCCAGATGGGACCCTTTATCGACCCGGCCGCCTACTATAGCCCGCCGGTGGAACGCATGGAAGGCATGGAGGTACTCAAAGGCAGCGGCTCTTTGCGTTATGGCCCCTCTACCGTGGGCGGCGCCATCAACTACATCACCCGCAAACCACCCCAAAAACAGACCACCGATGTGCGACTCTCGGCCCACAACGCCGGAAAAGGCAGCCTGCTTAGCACCCAGATCGACACCGGTGGCACCCACGGCAATGCGGGTTATCTGATCAGCTACATCAAAAAAACCGGCGACGGTTTTAAGGAGAATAACGCGATCGATATCAACGATCTGATGGTCAAAACCACCCTCGCGATCGCGGATAATCAAGTGCTCTCGACCAAATTCACCCACTACAGCCAGGACTCCCAAACCACCTATCTGGGCCTGACCCAAAAAGAGTACGAGGCCGATCATCTCCAAAACAAGGCCAACAACGACTGGTTTTATGGCAAACGCTACAGCTTTGACATCACCCACGAGATCGACCTCTCGCCAGAGGCCACACTGACCACCCTCGCCTACTGGAACAACACCACCCGCGACTGGTGGCGCGAAGACTTTGCCTTTTGTGATAACGCTGCTGGCTGCACCGATGGCTACGGCAAAAGTGTCGCCGAGGGGGAAAACTATATGCGCGATCGCCTAGGAGCGCGTAACCGCAACTTCGATGTGATGGGAATCGACTCCCGGCTCAAACTCAGCCACGGGGCCTTTGGTATGGACAACCAAGCCCAGATCGGCCTACGCCTGCACACCGAAGAGATGGACAACAAACGGATCGACAACACCAATAGCGGCTCCGCCCGAAGCGGTGTGCTGCGCGAACACGACACCCGTGGTGCCGATGCGATCGCCCTCTTTGCCCAAAACCGCTTTATGCCCTCCGAGCGCTTGAGCGTCACCCCCGGTGTGCGCGTCGAGCAGTACACCCAAACCCGCGATATCCATATGTGGGGTGTGGGCAACGAGGTCAACAGTAGTAGTCGCGTACGCAACACCGAGGTGATCCCCGGTATCGGTGCCACCTACCACCTGAGCGAAAGCGCCACCCTCTTTGGCGGTATCCACCGTG
>PWVP01000221.1 GCA_003561815.1 Campylobacterota bacterium
GATCGTGGGGCAGGTGGGCAAAGGTGGCGGTCATGCCATCACTGCTCTCCACGGCGCGGACAGCCACGGCGTTTTCGTAGGTGCGGTTATCCCCCATCACGCCGACACTCTGGACATTGAGCAGCACACAAAACGCCTGCCACACTTTGCGGTAATAGCCGCTCGATTTGAGCTCAGCGAGCATGATGGTGTCGGCTTTGCGCAGCAGCTCCAGATCGGGTTTGTTGATCTCACCCATCACCCGTACGGCCAGACCGGGGCCGGGGAAGGGGTGGCGCTGAACCATCTCCTCGGGCAGCCCCAGCTCCACACCCAGCAGCCGCACCTCGTCCTTAAAGAGTTCGCGCAGCGGCTCGATCAGCTCAAACTTCATCCAGTCCGGCAGTCCGCCCACATTGTGGTGGCTTTTGATGGTTTTAGAGGGGCCTTTGACGCTGACTGACTCGATCACATCGGGATAGAGGGTACCCTGGGCCAAAAAGGCGATACCGCTATGTTTTTTGGCCTCGGTATCAAACACCTCGATAAAGGTGTGGCCGATGATTTTGCGCTTGGTCTCCGGATCGCGCACCCCTTTGAGTTTATCGAGGAAAATATCCTCCGCATCCACAGTGATCAGCGGCACTTTAAGATGCTCTTTAAACACCTCCTGGACCTTATCCACCTCGCCCGCGCGCAAAAGACCGTTGTTCACAAACACCGGTACGAGCTGATCGCCGATCGCCTTGTGTAGCAGCGCGGCCACGACCGAGCTATCCACGCCGCCAGAGAGCGCGCAGAGGACTTTCTCTTTGCCCACCTTGGCGCGGATTGCATCGATCTGGCTCTGGGCGAAGTCGTGCATATTCCAATCAGGCCGGATGCCGCAGATCTCGGTGGCGAAGTTGCCCAGCATCTGTGCACCGTGGGCGGTGTGGGCCACTTCGGGGTGAAATTGCAAAGCGTAGATGCGGTTGGTCTCATCGGCGATCGCGGCGTAGGGGGAGTTGTCGCTATGGGCGATACGGTGAAAACCCACCGGCAGACGGGTGACCTTATCGGCGTGGCTCATCCAGACCACCTGGTGATCGACCATTCCCGAAAAGAGTGGCGAGTTGGCCCCGTTGACCTCATCGAAGCGGATCTCCGCTTTACCGTATTCGTGGTGATCGGCGCTGATCACTTCGCCGCCGAGCAGGTGGGTAATGAGCTGCATCCCGTAGCAGATGCCCAGCACCGGAAGCCCCAGCTCTAAAATCGCTTTATCAATCCGGTAGGCCTCTTCGCTGTAGACGCTGGCCGGGCCGCCGCTGAGGATGATCCCCTGGGGCTTTTTGGCCACAATCGACTCGATAGGCTCAAAGTAGGGGACAATCTCACAGTAGACATGCGCCTCGCGCAGACGGCGGGCGATCAGCTGGGTATACTGCGAGCCAAAATCCAGTACGATAATGGGAACCTGTTGCAAGTGGTTATCCTTTTGGGTGTGTTTCTTCCAGGTGGTGGGCACCGACGCTCTTTTCGCTGGCGAGCGCATCTTTAAAGATCGCCGCCGCGGTACGCAGCGAGAGGGTGATAAGCCATCCGTTCTGCCCTTCAAGCAGCCTCTGGATCGTCTCCGCCCCCTGCTTGAGTCCGCTATGGGTGCGGCTGATGCCGGCATACTGCCAGAGTGTGGTGCGGATTTTATCTAAAACCATCTCATCATCGGGCAGGCTCAGCGGTGTCTGGGGTCGATGAAACGCTTTTAGGGGCGTTTCGGGCAGAGGGTTTTGGGCGATCGACTCGGCGGCCAGACGGCCAAAAACCAGCGCCTCAAGCAGACTGTTGCTGGCCAGGCGGTTGGCGCCGTGTACGCCACTGTACGCCACCTCTCCGGCCGCATAGAGCCCCTCGATGCCCGCAACGCGCCCTTTTAGATCGGTGGCGATACCCCCCATGGCGTAGTGAAAGGCCGGTGCGATGGGCACCTTCTGTTCTGGCAGCGTATAGCCCTGGGCGGCCAGACTCTCGCAGATGGTGGGAAAGCGCGCGCGAAACGCTTCGGGTTCGAAGTGGCGCATATCGAGATAGACCTGATGCCCCTTCTGAAGGTGGGTGTAGATGCTTCGGGCCACGATATCCCGTGGGGCCAGCTCCCCCGCTTCGTGGGCAGCGCAGACAAAGCGGGTGTCGTTCTCATCGACGATATAGGCCCCTTCACCACGGAGCGCTTCGCTTAGAAGCGGCTTCTGAGCCGCCGCGCTGCCGGTAAAGACGGTGTGGTGAAACTGGGTCAGGTGCATATCTTTTAGCGGGAGGTTGTGGCTGGCGGCCACCCCCTGCATCTGGCCGAGCATCCCCGGTGTGTTGGTGCTGATGGCGTAGAGCCCCCCCAGTCCACCGGTGGCGATCAGGGTGGTTTTCGCGTAGAGATTCTCCAGCCCATCGGGGGTGATGACCGCCACACCGTGACAGCGGTTATCATCGATCAGAAGGTCGATAGCGGTGGTGCTCGTGCGGATAGGGTGGGGGTTTTTCGCCTCTAAAAAGCGCAAAAGCTCCCGTCCGGTGGCATCCCCCCCGGCGTGAAGAATGCGCTCAGTGGAGTGGGCCGCTTCGCGGGTGTAGAGCAGGTGGCCCGAGGGGTCGCGATCAAAGGGCATCCCCGCCTGAATCAGCGCCTCTATCTGCTTGTGCCCCTCATGCACCAGTGTCTTAACGGCCTCTTGATCACAAAGTCCCGCACCGGCTTGAAGGGTGTCTTGAATATGAAGCGCGATATCGGCCTCATCCCGCGCGGTGGCGATGCCACCCTGGGCCCAGTAGGAGTTGCACCCTTCGCTAGCGGCCTTGGTGAGGATCAAAACCCGCATCGACTCAGGCAGCGCGCAGGCTGCCGAGAGGGCGGCCACGCCTCCGCCGACGATGATCAGATCGTAGGGTTTAGGGGATAAAGACATAAAGCTCCGGCGTGCTAATCTCCAGACTCTGATTTTCCGGCCAGAAGGGAGCCCCTTTGCGTCCGCAGCCGCTTAGAAGCACCACCACAAAGAGAAAGAGCAGCAGATGAGAGAGGCCCGTGCGATTGTTGATCATGCGATGAAGCCCTTTGGCAAAAGGTGGCAGGAGACGCGCTGCCTGCGTGTTCTGTGGAGCTTTTTGCCGCCTGTTCTGGCCCGCGGCATCCGCTACGCCCGTTTTCAGGGCACGACGCTTCTAATCGCGCTTGAAAGCCACAGTTTAAAGGCGGAATTCTACCATAAGCGCCCTGTAATCTTGAGTCTTTTTAAAAAGCTTCAAAACGAGAGCCGCATCTGTGAGGGCTACACCCTTAAGAGCTTTCGCCTCATCGTTTCCCCGCCGCCGATTCTTTGGCAGACGCCGTCGATACGCATCCGCTTTAAAGAGCGGGCGGTGGGCCGCTTTAGAAACCACGCTAAAAACCCCGCCATCCATGAGCAGATGGAGCGCATCCGCCAGGCGGCTTTAGCTAACCACCCACAGCAGTAGCGGCAGATAGGCGATAAAGAGCACAGAGGTGACCAGCACCGATTCGGTCACGGCGGTGGGTTTGCAGCCATAAAGCGCGGCGAGGTTGACATTGGCCACCGCTAGCGGCATTGCCAGCTGAATCAGCACGATCGCTGCGAGCATCGATTCCAGTGGCCACAGCTGCAGCAGCCCCAGCCCCACCAGCGGGATAAGCAGAAACTTCCCGGCCGCCACCGAGAGGGTCAGTTTCAGGTGGAGCCGTTTGAGCTCGATGGCGTAGAGGTAGAAGCCGAAAATCACCAGCTGGATCACCATGCTCGCATGGGCCCCCATCGTCAGGGTGCGATCAATCGCTTCGCCGTACTCGATACCGGCGAGATTAAACCAGACCGCTAGTGCCGCCAGATAGATCACCGGTAGCTTGAGGATATTGATGAGCGACTGGCGGATACTAAAGTGGCCCCGGGAGTAGAAGTAGACGCCGAAGGTGTAGACGAAGATCACATTGACCAGGTTGATCAGTGTCGTGTAGAGCACACTCGCCTCACCGAAGAGTGCGATGCCCAGCGGGATGCCCAGATTGCCGGTGTTGCCAATGAGCATCGCCACCGTCGCAATCGCCCGATCGGCCCCCTCACGGAAAATCCGGCGGGCAAAGAGCAGGCCGACTCCCAGCGAAATCAGTGTCACCGCCCCATAAAA
>PWVP01000054.1 GCA_003561815.1 Campylobacterota bacterium
ATAGGTTTCGCCGCCCCGTTTATAGCTCAAGCGCACGCTCTGGGCCTTAATGGTGATACCCCGCTCGCGCTCGATATCCATACCATCAAGCAGCTGCTCTTTCATCTGGCGCTGCTCAACGCTCTGGGTCTGCTGAATAATCCGATCGGCCAGAGTCGATTTGCCATGGTCGATATGGGCGATGATGGAGAAGTTGCGGATATTTTTCATCTACGCTCCGAAGAGTCCATTCACGCTCTCGTTGTTCACAATGCGGCGCATCACCTCCGCAAACAGCGGCGCGATGGAGAGCACGGTGATCTTCTCACACGCCTGACGAAGCGGGATGGTGTTGGTCACCACCAGCTCATCGAGATCCCCTTTTTCGATCCGATCGTAAGCCGGACCGCTAAGAATCGGGTGCGAACAGCAGGCCATTACGCTGGCTGCCCCTCTCTCTTTGAGCACCTTGGCGGCATTGACGAGCGTGCCGGCGGTGTCGATAATATCATCGATAATGATCACATCGCGATCGGTCACATCGCCGATGATGTTCATCACCTCACTGACATTAGCCTTTTCGCGGCGCTTATCGACGATCACCATATCCAGCCCCAGCCGCTTAGCAAAGCTGCGCGCGCGCATCACGCCCCCCACATCCGGCGAAGCGACGATGGGGTTTTTCAGTTTTTTGCTGCGGATGTAGTTGGCAAACACGATCGAGCCGTAGAGGTTGTCCACAGGGATGTCAAAAAAGCCCTGAATCTGTCCGGCGTGCAGATCAAGCGTGACAATCCGATCGATACCCGCCGTCTCGAGCAGGTTGGCCACCAGCTTGGCGGTGATGGGTACTCTAGGGGCCGCTTTGCGATCCTGACGCGCGTAGCCAAAATAGGGAATAATTGCGATGATATTGCTCGCGCTTGAGCGCTTGAGCGCATCGGTCATAATCAGCAGCTCCATCAGATTGTCGTTGCTCGGCGGGCAGGTGGGCTGGACGATAAAGACATCCTGGCCCCGCACGCTCTCGCTAATCTGAACACCCAGCTCACCATCGCTAAAACGGTTGCGGGTCACCTGCCCTAAGGGGTAATCCATCTCATTACAGATCTCAACGGCCAGATCGGGATAGGCCGAACCGGAAAAAATCTTAAAACTTCGCATGATTCAGTCTTTAGCAAGGGGTTGAAGTGGTCGATTATACTCCAAGGGGGCTTTGAGCGTACTTTCTCTGCCACAATCCGGCCTAAAGCTGGAACAGACTATGCTTCCCCATCAAGAAATCCCAATAGACAAAAGAGGGCTACTATGGCTGAAGTGGTTGTTGCGCCGGACGCTTTTTTGGTCTCGGAGACCGACGAGAAGGGGATCATCACCTTTGCAAACGATGAGTTTATCAAGAACTCTGGCTTTACAAAAGAGGAGCTACTGGGCAAACCGCACAACATCGTGCGCCACCCCGATATGCCCAAAGCCGCCTTTGCCGATCTCTGGAATACGGTTCAGAGCGGAAAGCCGTGGACCGGCTTTGTAAAAAACCGCACCAAAGATGGCGGCTTTTACTGGGTCTATGCCACCGTCTTTCCCATCAAGGGGTGTGGAAAAAACAAATCCTACCTCTCCTGCCGTAAGCGCCCCTCCCGCGAGGAGATCGCCGAAGCAGAGGCGCTCTATAAAACACTGAACTAACCCAAGAAACGGAGATACGATACCGATGAATGCAACCGTAAAAATTGCGATCATATCCCTTATGGCCCTGCTCTCTTTGGCCCTGCTCTTTCTGGTAAGCAACCCCTTGGCTGCAGCTATTCCGGTGCTTCTGCTCTGGATCGCAGCACTTGCCTTTGTGGGCTCACCTTCAGGCGGCGGCGCTTCGGGATCGACTCAGGAGCTGCTCGAAAAACTCTCAGAGGTGATCGAGGATAACCGCAATCAAATGCCCCCGATGCCTACTAACAGTTATCCGACCACCCAGGCTATCTATCAGGTGGCTGAGCGCTATGTCAAGCGCAATCAGGAGCAGCTCAACATCACTGGCCAGGTGGTGCTGCTAGCCGAGCGGGTCAAAGATGGTAACCTCGGCTGCCGCCTGGATGCTAAAAGCCAGGATGCGACCCTCTCCACACTGGTGGCCAGCGTCAATGCGATGATCGACTCCCTTTCGGATCGGGTGGGCGCACTGCTGGACACCTTCGAGGCGTACGGCAAAGGGGAGTTTGATCGCACCATCCCCCTTGATGGCGCCCACGCCCAGATGCGCAAAGCGCTTGAGGGGGCTAACGCTCTGGGTCAGGCGCTTGGCGAGATGAACAACAAAAACAAAGAGAGCTCCCGCGAGATTGAGGAGCGGGCACAGGGGCTGGGTCAGGCGATCGGCAAGCTGCGAAACGAGACAATCCGCGATGCCGATGCGATCGTCGGATCGCTCACCGAGAAGATCAATGAGGCGAGCCATAAAGAGAACGACCTGGCCGATCGGCTCATTCAGCTCAGCCACGATGCCGATCAGGTCAAAGAGGTGCTGCGCGTTATTGGCGACATCGCCGATCAGACCAACTTGCTGGCCCTTAACGCGGCGATCGAAGCGGCCCGGGCGGGGGAGCATGGTCGCGGCTTTGCGGTGGTGGCCGATGAGGTGCGCAAGCTGGCTGAGCGGACCCAAAAGAGTCTCACCGAGACCAACGCCTCAATCGGTGTCGTGGTCCAGGCGATCGGCGATAGCTCCGATGCGATGACCCGAAATGCTGAAGAGATGGAGGGTCTGGTCAGTGAGGTGGAGTCGGTACGAAGTAAAATGGGTGAGGTATTAACCACCCTCGATGAGCTCTCAAGCTAGATAGCGCACGCCCCCACACCAGGGGGCGATCGCTCCTAAAGAGGCCTACGCCTTAATCTTCTCCAGATACTCCCCGCTGGTTGTATCCACCTTGACGGTATCCCCTTCGAGCACATGGTAGGGCACCTGCACCACCAGACCGGTCTCTAAAGTGGCGGGCTTACGGCTGCCGGAGCTGGTGTCGCCTTTAAAGTTAGGGGGGGTCTCCACCACCTTTAGCTGCACCTGCGCCGGGGGATCGACATTGATCGGCTTGCCGTTATGAAAAAGAACCGTCACCTCGGCACTCTCTACCAGGTAGTCGGTGGTATCACCCAGCTGCGCGCGGGTAAAGCCGATCTGATCATAGGTGGCCGTGTCCATAAACTGCAAAAACTCCCCATCGTCATAGAGGTACTGCATTGTCGCCTCCTGCAGATCCGGCTTCTCCGCTTTATCACCGGCGTGAAAGGTCTTCTCATTGACCCGCCCATCGACAAGCGACTTAATCTTGGTGCGGACGAAAGCGGCCCCTTTGCCCGGTTTGACATGCTGATACTCCACGATTTTGTACGGGGTTCCATCCAGCTCAATCTTGAGCCCTTTTTTCAGATCGCCCATAGAGATGGCCATAATCTATCCTTTTGCGTTAAATTTCTGCGTAGGCAACACTGATCGCCTCTTTGAGTGCCGCCAGCTCCTCCAGTACGGCACGGGGCACTTCGCTATCGACCAGAATCAGCGCCATAGCGTAGCCGCTCTTATCCCGCCCAAGGCGAAAATCGGCGACATTGATCGCATGGCTGCCTAAAAGGGTGCCCACCTTTCCGATGACGCCGGGTACATCGCTGTTTTTAAAGAGGATCATCTTCCCCTTGGGGATCACATCCATATCAAAGCCGTTGATATCCACGATCCGTGGCGAATCGCCAAAGAGGGTTCCGGCGATATAGACACTCTCCTCATCGGTGCTGATGCGCACCTCAACCCGGTTCTTAAAGGGCGAATCGTCGCTTTTGTCCACCCGGGTGGCCACCTCAATCCCCCGCTCTTTGGCCACAAAGGGGGCGTTGACATAGTTGACCCGATCTTCGACCGCCTCTTTCAATGCCCCCACCGTGGCAAAGGTGAGCAGCGATGGAAGGTGTGCACTCACCTCACCCTGAGCGCTCGTCTCAACTGCGCTGGGCACGCCACGCACCACCTGGGAAGCCAGAAACGCCATCCGCTGAGTCAGCTCAAAATAGGGGCTGACCCACTCGGGGGTATCGCTCTCCTTGGCCGGCAGGTTCAGCGCGTTAGGATAGGCGCTGCCCTGAAGCACCTCAATCGCATTCTGGGCCGC
>PWVP01000006.1 GCA_003561815.1 Campylobacterota bacterium
CCAGCCGTCATCGAAAAGCCCGGATCGTAGGTAAAAAGACCCAGCTCTTTGTGTAGCGTGCGGATATCCACCACATCCGCTCCGCGCGTCGAGCTAAGGATCGGCAGCTCCACGCGTTTGCCTGTACGGTTATCCTGCAGCGTTACGCTATCCATGTGGCTCCTTCTGTTTTGTCAGCCACATTTTACCGTTTGTCCTTAACTGGAAGATTAAGCGGCCCACTTAAGGGCGATAAGGGGTGGTCTCATACCCCTTCTCATCAATCAGGCGCCGAATGCCGCCCTGGAGATTGATCACCTCGTAGCCCAGCTGTGCCAGGAAGTTCGAGACGGTGGTCGTGCGGTTACCGGTGCGGCAGATGAGCGCAAACGGCTCATCGGGGCTCACATGCTCACCGATCGCCTCTAAAAAGGCCGCCACATCATAACCGCCCCGCTCATCAAAAAAGGTGATCGGAACCGCATCTTTCACTATGCCGGTCTCAATCCACTCCGGCTCAGTGCGGATATCGATCACTACCATGCCGCTCTCAACCAGCTCTTGCGTCACCGGCACATGCTTCGCCTCGGCCGAAAAAAGCGCACCTACCAACACCATCACCCCCACAATCCATCTGCTCATAAAACTCCTTTTGGGTGCCCTATTCTACCCAACCTCTTTTAGACCCGCCGCGCGTCACGGGATACTTGACAGTATCGCGTTTTATGCTAGACTTTTCTTTAGAGGTGTTTTAAATGTTAAAAGTAGTGCTGCTGTTTTTGGTTGTGAGCTTAGGGGTGGCCGATAGGATCAAGATCGGGTTTATGCCCTATCTGAGCGCCCAGACGATCCACGATCGCTACACACCGCTAGCCGATCACCTCTCCTGGGTGCTCGATCGGCCCGTGCGTATTGTCGTCGCCCGCAATCACGCCCATCAGGCTGAACTCTTTAAAAAAGGGGCGGTCGATGTCGCCTTTTTAGGGGGCAACCCCTATGTCCGGATCGTCGAGGCGGTTGGTCCGCAACCCATTCTGGCCCGCTTCGCCTTTGGCGGCGCGCCCCACTTTCGATCGGTGATCATCGTCCGTGAGGATTCACCACTCACAGCACTTGAGCAGCTTCAAAACAAGCGGATCGCTCTGGGCGATCCCCACTCGACGCTGAGCAGCGAGGTGCCGCTCGATCTGCTCCATCAGGCGGGTCTTGAGGCTGACGATCTCGCCAGCATCACCCATCTGAGCAACCACGAAAATATCCTCTATGGCGTGCTTTTTGGCGCCTTTGAGGCGGGGGCCGTGGCCGAGGAGATCTTTATGGAAAATCGCCACCGGGGACTTCGTGCCCTAAGCTACTCTGAGCCCCTCTCAACCCACCTCTTCATCGCCCACAGTAGCCTGGAGGATGCAGATGTGCGGGCCATCAAAGAGCGGCTCTTAACGCTCCATCAGAGCCCTCAGGGGCAGCGCATACTGCGCGCGATCCACCCCAATCTCAGCGGCTTTGTGCCGGGTGAGGATAGTGACTACGACGCCCACCGGGCGATCTTAAAGAGGCTTCCGTGACCGAAACCTACCACCACCAAAAAAACCGCCTGATCGCTCTGATTTTAGTCACCCTGCTGGGCTTTAATGGAGCGGTTGCCTGGTATCTCTATAGCGAACAGCGCCAGCAGCTTCACCAGAGTGCCGCCACCGAGCTATCGCTGCAGGCGCGAATGGTGGCCGGCTTTCTGCGCGATCCGCTCCTGCGTCACGACTACGCCCAGGCGCGCCACTTTTTAAGCCACTGGAAAGATAGCCATCCGCAGCTTCAGACCCTGAGTGTGCAGCTTGACAATCAGCCTCCCCTCTTTGAGCACCACCAGCCGCCTCTGAGCGGGCGTTTTATCACGCAGCGCCACCAGGAGTCGGTGGGCCACTGGCTGCTCACCGTACAGATGGAGCAGGATCTTAGCCTTCAGCAGCAGAGCCTTCGATCGCTCATTGTGACCCTGACAGCTCTCGCACTCGGTGCGACGCTACTCTTTGCCGCCATACTCTGGGTGGTGCTCTCACGCTGGATTCTCACCCCCTTGAGCGAGGAGATTAAAAACCAGACCGCACAGATTAGCCGGCTCAACCACGCCTACAAAGCGCTCAGCGAGTCCAATATGGCCCTTTTGACCGCCCAGAGCGAAGAGCAGCTCCTGCAGGAGGTGTGCGAGGTTATCTCCCGATCGTGTGGCTACCCGCTTGTCTGGATCGGCTACGCCAAAAGCGATCACGCCAGATCGCTTCAGGTGATGGCTCAAGCGGGCGAGGATGGGGGCTATCTTAAAGCGCTCGATCTCTGCTGGCAAGATGCCCCCTGCGGTCAGAGCCCCGCAGCCAGTGCGATCCGCCAAAAGGCGAGTGTGGTGATTCAAAGCATCGCCCGGGAGGCGGATGGCACCGTCTGGGGTGAGGCGGCACTCAAAAGAGGATTTCAATCCGGCTGTGCGCTTGCGATCCTTCACAAGCGCCATATCGTCGCCGCCCTGGAGGTCTACAGCCAAGTGGAGGCGGGCTTTACACGCGCACAGATGGCTCTACTGGGTGAGCTGGCGGACAACCTCGCCTTCGGTATCGCCGCACTACGCGATCGCCAAAGGGTCGAAACCCTCTCTGTCACCGACCCCCTCACCGGACTGGCCAACCGCAACCGCATCAGCGGCGCACTGATCGCCCAGAGGGATCTGGCCGATCGCTACCATGAGCCCTTTAGTGTAGTCTTGATGGATCTCGATCACTTTAAATCGGTCAACGATACCTACGGGCACCAAAAAGGGGATGAGGTGCTCCAGGGGTTTGCGGCCATTTTAGAGAAAAATCGGCGCAAAAGCGACCTGATGGGGCGCTGGGGTGGCGAGGAGTTTATCGCGATTCTGCCCAAAAACGACGCGGCTGCCGCCTCTTTTCAGGCTGAGCGGATACGCCAGCAGGTCGAAAAGAGCGATTTTGGGCTGGGCAGAGCAGTGACGGCCAGCTTCGGTGTCGCCACCGCCAAAGCGGATGAGTCCACCGACCAACTGCTCCAAAGAGCCGATGAGGCGCTCTACCGCGCCAAGGGTGCCGGACGCAACCGGGTGGTGTGCACTTAGTTCTGGGGGTTTTGGGTCTTCTCGCTCTGTTTCATCTTGATGTGAAGCGCTGCTTTGGCCATCAGGTGGGCACTCACGGGGGCGGTGATAAAGAGAAAGAGCGTCACCAGCACCTCATGCAGACTGATCGAATCCGCTTTAAAGGTGAAATAGAGCGCCGAAGCGACCAGAATCGCCCCCACCCCCAGAGTGGTCGCTTTCGTCGGGCCGTGCAGCCGCATATAGAAATCGGGCAGCTTGACCAGCGCGATGGAGCCCACCAGCGTAAAGAAGGCGCCCACTAGAACCAAAATCGCCAAAATCGTATCGAGCATCACCCTCTCCTACTCCATAATATCGCCGCGCAGCAGGTACTTGCTCAGCGCCACAGTGCCAACAAACCCCATCACCGCGATCAAGAGCGCCGCCTCAAAGTAGAGGGAGCTGCCCAACAAAAGGCCCAGTAAAATCAGTAGCGCGATGGAGTTGATATAGAGGGTATCGAGTGCCAAAATCCGATCGGGCACCTCCCCTCTCATCAGCAACCGGGCCATCGAGAGTAAAACCGCCGCCGTCACCATCGCAAAGGCGATGGGCAAAACCATCTCTAGCATGAGTGAAACACCTCCATCAACGGCTTTTCGTAACGCTTCTTAATCTGCTCGATCTGCTCGATTGTGGCCGCCTCATCCTCCAGATGGAGCGCATGGATCAAAAGAGCGCTCCGATCGGCACTGAGATCACAAGAGACCGTACCGGGTGTGAGTGAGATGGTGTTGGCCAGCAGACTGATGGCCAGCGGATTGTCCACCTCCAGCTCCAATGAAAAAAAGGCCGGTCTAAGCGATTGGTTTCGCCCTAAAATCAGCTTTGCCACCACCACATTGGCCACCACGATATCCCAGATCACCACCGCCAAAAAGCGAAGCAGTGTCAAAGGGCGGCGAACCGATATCCGCTCAGGCCAGAAGGCGGAGGTGAACCACGGGATAAAGATCCCTAGA
>PWVP01000200.1 GCA_003561815.1 Campylobacterota bacterium
CCCGGATCGCCCGGATCGCCCGGATCGCCGGGATCGCCGGGATCGCCGGGATCGTCTGGATCGATCGGTGCGCCATCGATCAGATCGTCGCTTCCCCACCCATCCGGGGCGAGCACCGTGACGCTCACACGCATCTCACCCAGCGCACCGGTGTCGCGATCGCGCACCTGCAGACAGATCACCTCCTCGCCAGGATAGGTGCCGACGAGTCGCAGCGTAGAGCGCGCATCGCTTGCCGCTTCGATGATTCCGTAGTTGACATTGGTATAGCCGGCTGGATCGACCACATTGGAGGCGATCGCCTCAGAGCAGCTAAGTGCCCCCTGAGCCGAGCCCGCCTCCTGCAGGGTGCGGCTGGAGACCGAGTAGCTGCTCTCCGGCTCTATGGGGAGCGCGATATCGCGGTGCTCATCGACCATCAGTGTGAGCTTCACATCCCGGCTCTCGCCATCGCGCACACTCGTTGCCGAGTCGGTTCGGCTCGAACCATCCCCGCAACCGGCTAAAAAAAGCATAAACAACGCCAGCGCAAAGATCACTCTTCTCATGGCAACGCTCCTTCCGGGCCGATCACATCCGCCTGTGAGTACTGTGCCACCGGATAGTTACGATAATCAAAAAAGTTAGGCTCCGCCCAGTAGTTAAACCAGCCGCTCTCATCCAGCGAGTAGACCAGATGGGCCCGTCCGGTGCGATCGACGGTGATGGCGCTGTAGTCCCCCTGCGCACCGGCGCGGGTCTGACCGGGGCTCTCGACCACCCAGCGGCTACCTAAGCCCCTAAAGGGGGGGCGGCGGGCGTAACGGATCTGCTGCTGACCCTCTATCACAGTCGCGAAGCTCAAGCGGGGCTCATTGTGGTGATCGAGTGCGAAGTCGAGACTTCGAATCTCCGTCGGGAGCGGATCGATCCCGTCCACGGGCAGAAGCCGCCAGCTGTAGCTATCGCTCGATTCGATGTATTCGCGATAGAAGATCCGCACATGGCGTCCGTCGCTAAGAGCGGCATAGGGGCGGTTGTTGCGATCGAGTCTGAGCACCACCGATGCAGCGGCGGCGGTGATCTTATCGGCTCCGGCGATGCGTTCGCGATAGAGCTGTCCGTTCTGGCGCCTCACATAGTAGATCTCTGCAGGCAGCGTCGTGGTGGTGTTATCGTCATTGACCACCTCCCGCTCGATGGTGCCGTAGGCCAGTCGCGGTTCGCCGTTGGCGTGATTGATTGTCAGTGAGACCGAGTGCGGTGGCGAGAGGGTGGCGATGCAGGTGTGGCTACCGCTGAGTACCCGCTCGGGCCGATCGAGCGTGGCGAGACAGACCCGGCTATTGGCCATATCGGCGTAGGCGACATGGAGACGGTTTTGGGTAGCGTTGGTGTCATTGGTGTAGCTGGCCACATCCATCAGCCGCTGGCGCTCGGGGTAGGTGGCGTTCTCATCGACTATCTCACCGTTTGAGATCACCGTACGATCCCAGCCGCCATACTCGCTGGCCTGATACCAGAGTACCGCCTTATCCGACTGCATCGTCATCACCATCGGGCGGTTGCGGTTGACGCTAAAGGGGGAGAAGCCCATCGCCGCCCCCTCACCGGCGTTGGGCACCACCGCCGACATGCTGTGATTCCACGAACCATAGAAGTCCGAAAAGAGCAGCTCGTTTTCGGCCCTATTATAATGTATGACCTTGACCGCCTTGTAGCCGCTCACCTCTTCGACGCCGATGCTCAGATACTGCCCCGCCTCCTCTTGGGTGGCCGGGGTGGAGGTCTCGACCGAATCCTTTACCTGCACGATCAGCGGCGTACCGGTGATGCGAACCGTCTGATCGCCACTGGCGCTGACAATCTCATAGATGGGGGTAATAAAGGTAAAACCTTTACTCAGCCCCTGGACATTGACCGTGACCGCTTCACCGGTCGGGGTGAGATCGATCGCTTCAGGCGTGATGGCGACATTCTCATTGCTCAGCTCGAAGGTGAGCTCCCCTTCTGAGAGGGAGGTGGCGGTGCCGCCATAGTCCACCGCCGTGACGCGAATATCCCGATCGCCGCCGAGATCGATATAGGCCTGCATCGGCGCAAAAAAGAGCTCCGCCACATCGATAGCGTTTCGCTCGGTCACCGTCGCGCGGACGGTAATCGGCCGCGACTGCTGCCCGCCCTTCTGGGCCGTTAGCGTAATCTCGGCACTGCCCAGCCGCTCGCCATAGAGGTTACCCCGATCGCTTACCCGCACGATCGACTCATCGCTGCTGCTGTAGCTTAGCGTCACCGGATCATCGGGGGTGGACTCCAGCGCCTTGCCTGCCCCATCGGTCACTGCAGCACTAAGGTGCACCGTGCCGCCAACGGCGATCATCGGATTGCGGGGGAAGACCGACTGGATGATGATATCACCGCTCTCAACCAGCCGCGAGTCCCGTCCACCGCCTAGCTCACTGTAGCGCTCTTTTTCGATACAGCCAGTGAGCGCCAGGAGCGATAACAGTATCAAGCCGATGAGTCGTTCTCTCATACTATTTCCTTACGGAGTGGCACACCGCCTCAGATAGATCGGTGGCTTTGGACTGGTACAAACAAAAACCATTCCACTTATCCCACCTATTAAGCGCGGAATAAAAGTTGCTTTTCCTAAGCGAGATAGCGCGAAGGAGCTCCGGTTGATCGCTACTTTACTGCAAAGCGCCCCCTCAGAGGGGAAACTTCCCACCAACCAGAGCCCATCCGGCGGCGATGAGAAGGCGCTTTTTGAGAAGCTCATAGGCCAGCTCTCCGCCAAAGATCCGGCACCCAAAAGCCCGGTCGCTCTAAAAGGGATCGTGCTACCGGATAAGGGCGCCGCGCAGAGTGCAGAAGAGAGCGCGCCACTGCTCTTTTTAGGCAGCCGATCGTTAGCAGGCGCACAGCAGATCGCGCAGCTTCTTGAGCGCGAGGGGGGCGCGAAGGCGTTTTTACAACTGGGGCGATCGGGCCAGATCGAAAAGCTCCTCTCCCTGGCCGAACAGAAGCAGATCACCATCAAAGCGATCCGGTTTGAGCTGATCGAGGAGGAGAAGGCCCCCACCGTGCGCGTACCGCTGCGCGCCCCCCAAAGCGCCCTGCTCGCTCTGAGTGCCGCCTCGCCGGAGAGCACGCCTAAGCGCTCCGGTCCGCCCCAGGCGACGCTGCTTGGCGCGTTGATACAAAAAGATCAGAGCCCCTCTGCTAGCCCCCGATCGAGCGCGCCTGCCACGCCGCAGGCGGCAGTGATCACCGCCGCTAAACGCATCGAGCCCGATCGCGGCGCGCAGCCGCTTCCTGCGCGCGCTATCGCCTCTTTACAAGAAGCGCTAGCCGCCAAAGCACCTATAAAAGGTGCACCAGAAAAGAGTGAAGCGGAGGCCAAAAGCGCGCGGCCTCGCCGCGCTAGCCCCTCTGCCACCCCAGCTACCACGCAGAGCCGCCCTAGCGATCGCCCCCTGCCCCCAAGCCCCCCTCAGGCGCCAGCCGCGCCGCGCTACTCAGCTGCCAGCACCCCTGAGCTAGGCAGCCGATCAAAAGCCCCAGAGCCCACAAGAGGCGCAGCGCAGGATAACCAGACGAAACAGAGTCTGCTAGAAGATGTGCTGCGGCGCATCCCCTCTAGCCGCACCCCCGCGGTCAATGCCCAGAATCAGGCCGCAGAAAAAGCAGTAGATACGGCGGAGAAAAAGCAGACACAGAGCATTCTGGATAAAGAGAGCGCACCCAAAAAAGAGGAGAGTCCCCAAGCGCGCCGCCAGGGGCCACAACGATCGGCCACAGTACCGCCAACGCACACCCCGCCCCCCTCACGGGCCGCAGCCGACTCAGGAGCGCAGGCGCACCCTGCTCAGAGAGAGGAGAAGTCTCAGGAGAGCCCTAGACCCGCTTCAGAGCCCAGACGATCGAGTGCAGCGCCCCAACAGAGCGCGCCCGGCTCACCTGAAAAGAGCAAGCACGCCGCCGCTACGCAGGAGCGCACAGAGGCTAAAAAGAGCGGCGATCGCCCACAGACGCGGCAGGCCTCACACCCGGAGCGCCCGAGCCCTACCCAAA